>CAYRJH010000032.1:0-5639 GCA_964424685.1 uncultured Actinomycetota bacterium
GGAGAAGTGTTTAGCTCCAGGACATAAGGGACTTTTTCTTTCCTGTCCAGGATAATATCCACACGGGAAAGTTTGCTGCATTTTAGAGAATCATTGACTGCAAATGCAGCCTCTTTTACCTTTTTTTCTTCGCCAGGAGAAATTCTTGCCGGAATAAAATAATCTGTCTCTCCAATGCCGGTCCTTGATTCAAAATCAAAAAAATTCTTCTTTGGCACTATTTCCACTATGGGCAGGGTTCTGGGTTTTTCTTTTCCTATAATACTTACTGCAAGTTCTATCCCGTCAATGAATTTTTCAAGTATCACTTTTTTGCTATAACTTAAGGCATAGATTATGGCTTCGGTCAGGTTTTCCTTATTGTTTACGACTTTTATACCGAGTGCGGACCCCTGTGCCGCAGGTTTCACAATCAGGGGAAGCCCGATTTTTTCTATTATAAAAGGAAGCAGTTTTGACGAGCCCAGTTCTCTGAATGAACTTGTGTTTAGAAAATAAAAAGGCGGAGTGGGTATACCCTTATTTATGAATATCTGTTTTGAAATTATCTTGTCAAAACTTAAAATATTAGGATAAACACCCGGACCCGTATAAGGAATATTCAGCACCTCCAGGATTTCCTGTATGGTGCCATCCTCTCCGTCTTTTCCGTGAAGCGCAATATAAGCAAGGTCAATTTTTTCTGAACTCAGATTATCCACTATGGATTCATCTACATCCAGCTTTATAACGTTATGGCCCAGTTTTCTCAAAGCGTTTGAAACCCTCTGGCCGCTTTTTAAAGAAAACTCTCTTTCAAGGGACCTTCCTCCCATTAGCACAGCAATGATTTTTTTCATTTTTATCACTCTCGCATAAATAATATTTTTATTTAAAGCTTTTATATAATTTAATCTTCTCTTTTATTATACCGGCTAAGATTTTAATACCTTTTTCAATTCTTTCAGTGCTTTCCGTACAATAAGCAAGCCTTGCCTCATTTTTCCCCCCTCCGTCTGCATAAAAGCCGCTTCCCGGAACAAAAGCCACTTTGTTCCTGACTGCATCTGCCAGGATTTCTTTGGTATCAAGATAATCGGGAAGTTTTAACCATATAAAAAATCCTCCTTTTGGCCTGGACCACTCGGCGCCTCTGGGGAAGCTATCTTCCAGTGTATTTAGCATAACATCCCTTCTTTTGGAATAAATGCCCTTAAATTTTTCTATATTTTCCTGCCACGAAGGATCCGAAAAATATTCATAAGCAATTCTCTGGGAAAAAGCGCTTACACAGAGTATCGTGGATTGAACTCCAAGTATTATTTTTTCCAGTATGGGATGCGGGGCCACAATCCAGCCTATTCTAAATCCCGGAGCAAAAAGTTTTGAGAGGGTGCTTAAGTATATTACATTATGGCCATCGCCCATGCTGTCAAGCTCTTTAATAGTGGGAATGGGTTTACCCTGAAACCGCAGCATCCCGTAAGGATTATCCTCAAGTATTATGGTTTTATATTTTTTGGCGAGTTCCAGCACTTTTTTCCTGCGTTTAAGATTTAAGGTTACTCCCGAAGGATTGGAAAAGTTGGGCACAAGATATATGAATTTAACTTTAATTTTCTTTATATCCAGTTCTTTTAATTTTTCCTCAAGAATGGAAGTATCCATTCCATTCTCATCAACGGGGATGCCGATTATATTTGCTTCGTAAGACTTAAATGAATTTAATGCTCCAGTATATGCAGGTGATTCCGTAATAATTGTATCGCCGGGGTCTATAAAAACTTTGGCCAGTAAATCAAGGGCCTGCTGGCCGCCTGTTGTGGTAACTATATCTTCCTCTACTACATCCAGGCCTTCCAGTTTCATAACCTCTATCAGTTTAGTCTTAAAAGGATAGAAACCGTCAGAGGTACCGTACTGCAGGCTTATATCGCCATCTGTTTTTATAATTCTTCTGATGTATCTTTCGAGCCTCTGAAAACTTAAAGCTCTTACCTCGGGAAGGCCTCCCGAAAAGGAAATTATATCCGGCCTTGCAGACAGGGCAAGTAAATCCCTTATTTCAGAAGAAACCATGTATTCAGTTCTGGCTGAATACAGGTGCTCCCAGTAATCAAATGTAATTTTTTTACTCATAAAATTAAAAAAAGCTTAGTCTTAAAAGATTTCCAGCGCTCTAATTGCTTGTAAATATGTAATATATATTAAAAACTTTAAAAGTTCAAAAAAGATTTTGAAAGTTCAAACAATTCTCCATAGTGCTATAATTATAAAAATATAAGATTCACAGGATTTTTTATACTCTTTTTAATTTACCGTTGGGTTTGACTGATGGATTTAAATTTAAAAATTAAGGACCTTTCCTTCAGGCAGCTTGAGACAATAAAATTTAAGTGCCTGGATTGTGACTACTGGTTTGACTATGATGAACATAACTTTTTTAAGGAATTAGCCGGAGTGAGGAGTTTTCTTGAACTGGAAGGGCTCTTTAAAGGAAAGTTATTTAAAAAAAACAGCAGTAAAATGGATAAAAATAAAAGAAGTAAAATTATTGCATTTAAAATGCATGGAGGGAAGGTTAAAGCTGCTTTTGCCGGTAAGAATTGTGCAGGGATTATTTTAGCCGGAAATTATTACCTTTTCCCCAGACTCAGGAGTTTTAATGTTTTTCCTCCTGATTTTGAGAGTATTTTTTTGGGATGTATTTATGTTATCCCGGAATATAAGGGTATGAAGGTGGGTGGAAGGCTGCTGATTGAGGTTGAGAAAGAACTGATAAAGGAAAAAGTAAAATCAATAGAGTCCATCGGTAAAAGGCTGGATGACGATATAGATGAAGAAGAATATGAAAACAGCCCGCTTATCCCATTTAAATTTCTTATAAAAAATGGATTTCAGTTAAAGAAAAATGACCCTCTTTATCCTCTTCTAAGGCTGGATTTAAAAAGTATAGCGCTTGGTTTTGCCCGGAGCAGGGTGCCGGTTGGCAAAATGGTCCTGGAAAGGGAAGCCGGAAGTTCTTTAATTATAAAAAATAAATGAAAATTTTAAGTTTTTAAGTATCTAAACAGGGAGGTCTTACCGGAATGGACTATAACGGACCTGTGAAATTTGTTAGACAAAAATATGGAATTATGTTAGTATTCGTAATCTGGCGATATTAGTTCTTTTAAAAGTGAATATTTAAACAAAACCTGTGAGCAGAAATAGTAAGCACTGAAAGCAGCATACAGAGAGCCGCCGGAGCTGAGAATGCGGCTGCAAAGCTGGTGTCTGAATGGGTCTGTGAGGTGTCTGGCTAAAATCTTTAATGAGTAAGAAAGTAAGTCAGAACGGCTTCCTCCGTTATCAGAGGATAGGATATTTAAAAGTATCTTAAAATATTTTAAGTGTGCTGTAAAATTAATATTTATATTAATTTTAGAGCAAAGCAGAGTGGCACCGCGGGAATTCAAACCTCTCGTCTCTACAGGGTTCTGTAGTGATGGAGAGGTTTTTTATTTATGGAAAGGAAAGGTGATAAGAATAAAAATTTTATTATGGCGCAGTTAAAAAAATATAGCAAAAAGATATTAAAACTGTTTGAGTTAACAAACAATTATAATTGGAAAGGAAAAAATAAATGGCTCTAAATGAAAATGATAAAAAAACAATACTGACAGAAAAGGAAATGCCCAGGCAGTGGTACAATATAAACCCGGACCTTCCAAAACCGCTGGATCCGCCCCTGCATCCGTTTACCCGTAAGCCAATGACGCCGGACGATCTTTCGGTATTATTCCCAATGGCTCTAATCATGCAGGAAGTAAGCATGGACCGTTTTATTGATATTCCCGAGGAGCTTATAAATATTTACAGGATGTGGAGACCCACTCCTCTTGTAAGGGCCGAAAGACTGGAAAAATACCTTGATACGCCGGCTAAGATTTATTTTAAGAATGAGAGTGTCAGCCCGGCGGGAAGCCATAAACCCAATACCGCTATTGCCCAGGCCTATTACAATAAGAAAGAAGGAACAAAAAGAATAGCTACTGAAACCGGCGCGGGACAGTGGGGAAGCGCACTTTCTTTCGCATGCAATATTTTTGGACTGGGTTGTACCGTTTATATGGTAAGGGTAAGTTATGACCAGAAGCCATATAGAAAAAGCATGATGAGGGTATGGGGGGCAACCGTACATGCATCTCCTTCAAATTTAACAGATGCCGGGAGAAATATACTTAAAGAAGATCCAAATTCTAACGGTAGTCTGGGAATAGCAATAAGCGAAGCTGTTGAAGATGCGGTTAAAAGCGGCGGAGATGCAAAATACTCCCTTGGCAGTGTGCTGAATCATGTAATTCTTCATCAGTCAATAGTTGGGCTTGAAACAAAAAAACAGTTTGAAAAAATTGGTGAATACCCGGATATGTTAATTGGATGTGTCGGCGGAGGCAGTAATTTCGGCGGATTTGCTTTTCCATTTATACCTGATAAGTTTAGCGGCAAAAAAATAAGGATTATAGCTGTGGAGCCTATTGCCTGTCCATCAATAACCAAGGGTCCATTTGCCTATGATTATGGCGATACCGCAAAAACAGGTCCTATTGCAAAGATGTATACCCTGGGTCATGATTTTATCCCGGCAGGGATCCATGCAGGAGGACTTAGATATCATGGGATGGCGCCGCAGATAAGTTTACTTTGCAAGGAAGGAGTTATAGAAGCGAAAGCCCTTTACCAGAATCCTGTATTTGAAGCGGCAATCATTTTTGCTAAAACGGAAGGGATCATTCCGGCTCCCGAGACTGCGCATGCCATAAGAGTTGCTATAGATGAAGCATTAAAATGTAAGGAAACCGGGGAGGAAAAAGTAATTGCGTTTAATTTCAGCGGACACGGGCATTTTGATCTTTCAGCATATGACAATTATTTAGATGGAAAACTTCAGGACTACGAATATCCGGAAGAAAAGATAAAAGAATCTCTGGAAAAACTTCCAAAAATATAGAAAGAATAATTACGGAAGAATAAAAGAGAATAGTTAAATGGTGGGAGGATTAAGAATAATCCTCCCACCATTTAATTTATTTTACTTGATTTTTTTTAATTTACTCTATATATTATATTAATAGGTTTTATTTTGAATTAATAAGGACATTAGTAATAGGGGTTTCTCCAAAAAAAATCATGTCTCAATTTTCTAAAAATATTATTTTATAAGCTAACATATATTTTATAAGGTATTTTTATCACCTTAAAAAAATAACACAAAATTTAAATCCTTTTTCTAAGAATATATTTAACAGCTTAAGAAATTACTAATAGGTTCAAAAGAATTTAGAACAATGTTTACGGCTAAAGTTTGCAGTCATAAATTATTATTGTTAAACGATTTAAAATATAAAAAAATAAAATAAAAAAGACTATAAGAGAAGAAGCAGGAATTTAGTCAGGGAAGCCCGGCAAAGGTCCGGTATTAATATGAAAGGAGCATATATTAATGAGTGAAATAGAAGGATTAAACAGAGAATTTCTTGAGGGTAAAGTTCTTGATGATTTAAGGATTATTGCAAAACAATTAAATTTACCGGGAATTTCCAAATTAAAAAAAGATGGACTCATAGAAAGGATATTGGAAGAAGTATCCAATAATGGCATGGGTTCTGCAGAGTCTT
>CAYRJH010000032.1:5739-12531 GCA_964424685.1 uncultured Actinomycetota bacterium
AAGAAAGCAGAATTTGAATTGTACAAAGAAAGGATGCAGGGAATACTTGATATATTAGCTGACGGCTATGGTTTTTTAAGAACCTCAGGGTATCTTGCCGGTCAGAATGATATTTATGTTTCCCAGTCACAGATAAGAAGGTTCCGCCTAAGACAGGGGGATGAAGTATACGGCCAGGTCCGCCCGCCAAAAGATAGTGAAAAATATAATGCACTGCTCAGGATAGAAAAAGTTAACGGTGAAGACCCGGAATTCGTACGTACAAGGATGCCGTTTGAAAAATTAACACCTGTTTATCCTATGGACCGGCTATGGCTGGAGACAGATGAATCCGATAATATTTCGCCCAGGATAATAGATTTGATCGCGCCTATAGGGAAAGGCCAGAGGGGACTTATTGTATCTCCCCCAAAGGCAGGTAAGACAACCATACTAAAAGATCTTGCAAATAGTGTTTCCACCAATAATCCTGAAGTATTTATAATAGTATTGCTGATTGATGAGAGGCCCGAAGAAGTAACCGATATGGAAAGATCCGTAAAAGGAGAAGTAATAAGTTCAACATTCGACCAGCCATCTGATAATCACATACAAGTTGCGGAGCTGGTACTTCAGAGAGCAAAAAGACTGGTTGAGCACGGTAAAGATGTCTTAATACTTTTAGACAGCATAACGAGGCTTGCAAGGGCTTATAACTTATCCATCCCGGCAAGCGGAAGAGTTTTATCAGGAGGTGTGGATTCCTCAGCGCTGTTCCCGCCTAAAAGATTTTTTGGAGCGGCAAGAAACATTGAAAACGGGGGAAGCCTTACAATACTCGCAACAGCATTAATTGACACGGGCAGCAGGATGGACGATGTTATATTTGAAGAGTTTAAGGGTACCGGAAATATGGAGATTAACCTTGACAGGAAGCTTGCGGATAAAAGAATATTCCCGGCAATAGACATAACAAGATCCGGAACCAGGAAAGAAGAACTGCTGATGGAAAAAGATGAAGCAGCCACGGTATGGAAACTCAGAAGATTGATTTATGAAAAAGAACCCGAAATTGCTTTAGAGCAGCTAATAGATTACATTAAGAACACGAAATCAAATGCAGATTTTCTCAAAGCCATAAGAGCTACTTTTGATAAAGAGAAAAAATAATAACCTTAAATCATAGAAGTCAACCGGTACCGGTTACGTCGTTATATTTACTGCTAAAAATATTTATGTTAATATTTAACATTTGAAATAACTAAGCTAAAGAATTATAAATAGTATAAGTATTATAAACAATAGTAAGTAAGGATTTGCTAAGATGAAAAAAGATATACATCCGGAATATTTTGATTGTACAGTCACATGTTCCTGTGGCAATACTTTTAAAACCAGGTCAACAAAAAAAGAAATGAGAGTTGAAATATGTTCTAAATGCCACCCCTTTTATACCGGAAAACAGAAACTGGTTGATTCTGGCGGAAGAGTAGAAAGATTTAAAAAGAGACTTGTAAAGTCTAAAAAATAGAAAAAAATAAAAAGAGGGTTTTGTGAAGGTAAATTTAATAAAATACACCCTGGAACCGGAAAAAACAGTAGCAGTAGCCGCAAGACTTTGTTATTCACCTGTCGGTGTCGACGAGCTTTTAGTCGAGCTTGACGGCGATAAGGTAGAAAAATTGGTTAGATTTGTAATAAAAAGCGGTCACTTGAGCACCACGGAACATATTAGCTTTACATTTGCAATAGAAGGCGTTTCAAGAGCTTTAACTCACCAGCTTGTAAGACACAGGATTGCTTCATATAACCAGCAGTCTCAAAGATATGTTAAATTCAGTGATAACTTTGAATATATCACTCCCCCCTCTATTGAAAAAAATAATGAATGTAAAGAAAAATTTGATAAATTAGTCTTTGAAATACACGGCCTCTATAAAGAATTGCTGGACATGGGTATTGAGGCAGAAGATGCGAGATATATACTGCCCAATGCTTCAGAGACAAAAATAATCGTATCTATGAACGGCAGGGAACTTTTACATTTTTTTACAGTGAGATGCTGCAACAGGGCACAATGGGAAATACGGGGACTTGCCACAGCTATGTTAAAACTGGTAAAGAAAGTTGCGCCTGTCGTTTTTGAGAAAGCAGGCCCAAATTGCCTGAGAGGTTCCTGTCCCGAGGGTAAGTTCCAATGTGAAAATCCCCCTGAAGCGAGTGATTTTGATGCCTGAAGCCAAACCTGATATTAAGAATCAGGTAGGTGGCCAGGCAGTTATTGAAGGGGTTATGATGCGCAGTAAAAACTTCTGGGCCATAGCTGTAAGAAGACCTGATAAAACTATTTCCACAGAACTTTTCAAGGAAAGTTCCCTGAGCAGTAAAAATAAGATACTCGGTTTTTTATTTATCCGGGGAGCTGTATCAATTGTTGAAAGCCTATCACTGGGCTTTAAAGCATTGAGCTATTCTGTTAATGAGTCTACGGACCCGGAAATAAAATTTTCAAAAAAGGAAATGATTATATCCGTAATAATCGCAGTGTTATTTGTAGTGGGTATTTTCTTTGTACTTCCAACTGTAATTGGCAGGACTTTTTCTAACTTTTTCCCCAGCATCATAGTTTACAATCTTTTAGAAGGTTTAATAAGAATTGGATTTTTTTTAATATATATTCTGGCAGTTTCGCAGCTTAAGGATATAAAGAGAGTATTTGAGTATCATGGAGCAGAACATAAAACCATACAGGCTTATGAGAACGGCGAAGAATTAAAACCAGAAAATGTCATAAAATACAGCAGGATCAATGTTAGGTGCGGTACAAGTTTTTTAATGATTGTCATGATTATAGCTATAATTGTTTTTGCCCTTCTGGGTAAACAGCCGATGTTATGGCGGATTTTATCCAGAATACTTTTAATACCTGTTATTGCAGGCATTTCTTATGAATTTATAAAACTTGCCGGGAAATTCAGTAATACTAAAATAGTTAAAATACTTTTTTATCCCGGATTGCTTCTTCAGAAAATTACCACCAGGGAGCCGGATACCGGCCAGATAGAAGTGGCCATAAGTTCATTAAACAGTGTTATAGAAGCGGAAAAAACATTAAAGGCAGGTCAAAATGTCAGCATTACTGGATAAATTAAAATTATACGAAGATAATTATATAAAACTGACCGAAAAACTCTCAAATCCTGAAATTTCACACAATCCCGAAAAGTTAAAAGAATATGGCAGGCAAATTGCCGAAATTGAAGAAATCGTAAATGTCTCCAGAAAATACGGGGAAGTCCTTTCTTCTATCAGGGAAGCCGAGGAGATGTTAAAGGTTGAAAAAGAAGAGGAGATGAAAGGTTTCTTAAAAGATGAGCTTAAGGAGAATATTGATAAAAAACAGAAACTTGAGAGAAAGATAACGATACTTCTAACTCCCAGGGACCCCAATGATAAAAAGAATGTTATAGTTGAAATAAGGGCTGGTGCCGGAGGAGATGAAGCTGCATTATTTGCCGAAGTCCTTTATAGATTGTATACAAAATATGCGGAAAACCGCAGATGGAAGTATTCGATGCTAAGTTCCAGTACACTTGGAATCGGCGGTTTTAAAGAAGTAATATTTGAAATTGAGGGTGAAGGCGCTTTCGGGATTATGAAATACGAATCCGGAGTGCACAGGGTTCAGAGAGTTCCGGCTACCGAGTCTCAGGGGAGGATCCATACCTCGACTGCTACGGTAGCTGTACTTCCTGTAGCCGGAGAAGTAGATGTTAAAATAGCTCCTGCTGATTTAAGAATAGATGTTTTCCGTTCCAGTGGGCCGGGAGGACAGTCTGTAAATACTACAGATTCAGCGGTAAGAATAACCCATGTTCCCACCGGTATGGTCGTAACCTGCCAGGACGAAAAATCACAGCTGCAGAATAAGGAAAAAGCTTTAAAAATTTTAAGAGCAAGGATTAGGGAAGCAGAAGAAGAGAAACAGATGAATGAACAGACTGAAAAAAGAAGAATGCAGATAGGCTCGGGGGATAGAAGTGAAAGAATAAGGACCTATAATTATCCTCAGGGCAGAGTGACCGACCACAGGATAAATTTAACCTTATATAAACTGGACGAAATTCTTGAGGGCGATATGGATCAATTGACAGAACCATTAAGAAATGCAGATAATGAGAAGAAAATAGAAAAGATAGGAGCTTAGATTATTTGCAAATATGGAATGTAAAAAATATTTTAGAATGGGCCATAGATTATTTTAACCGGAAAGATATTCCCCAGCCAAGATTATCGGCGGAATTGCTGCTCAGTTCTGTTCTTGACCTGGATAGAATAAACTTATACTTAAATTATAACCGTATTTTAAACAAGCAGGAACTTGCCACATATAAAAAATACATTTTAAAAAGACTGGAACATACCCCCATACAGTACATCTTAAATGAGGCATACTTTAGAAAGATAAAGTTATATGTGGATAAAGAGGTACTGATACCGCGGCCCGAAACTGAACTTATAGTGGAAAAAGCATTTCAAATCCTAAAAGATAGTTTAAGTAAAGATAAAATCAATATTTTAGAGATCGGCACCGGAAGCGGCGCCATTACCATAAGCCTGGCTTATGAGATTTCAAATGAGTTAAAATTACCGGATGAATTATGGGAGATAGTATCTACAGATAATAATCCCGGAGCACTTGCCATAGCCGAAAACAATGCGCGAAACATTCTTGGCAATGAGAAATTTAATAATATAAAATTCATTGAATGCGATATTGTACCGCAGGAAAGCTCTGATTTTTTTAAGCAGTACATCAATAAAATCAACCTTGTAATTTCAAACCCTCCTTACATTTCTGAAAAGGATTACGAGAATTTATCCCGGGAAGTAAAAGAGTATGAGCCAAAAAATGCCCTTCTGGGAGGCAAAACAGGCCTGGAAGTATATGAAAAGATTCTTTATAAAATAAAACCATACCTTTGCCCGGGATTCTGTCATATCTTATTTGAAATTGATTCTGCGCAGAGCGCGCCTTTAAAAAAATTATCAGAAGATATTATCAGTCCTGCGGAAATAAAAATAGATAAGGATTATAATCAGAGAGAGCGTATTATGACAATTAAAGTTTAAAAAGCCGCAAAATATTAAAAAAAATAAATTAAAAAAATCCTTAAAAGAAAATCGGCATTATCTTATAATGCTTATTTATATTATCTGGTAATATTTGTTTTTTAGAATCTGTGGTGGTAGGATTTTACCAATCTTTAATTATAAAAAAATAAAAAGATAAAAAGATAAAAATATAAAAATATAAAATAGGGAAAAGAAATTGAACCAGGCTTTAATAGCGATTGTAATTTTTATACTGACTTACGTAATTATTGCAACAGAGAAAATAAACAGGGCCGTTGTTGCGTTTGCCGGTGCCATATTCCTGATTTTATTTAATGTTTTTAATATAAATGAAGCTGTTGGTTTTATAAACTGGGAAACCATAGGACTGCTGTTCGGCATGTTTATTATAGTGGCGGCTTTATCAGATTCAGGTTTTTTCTCTTTTCTGGCATTAAAACTTGCACGGTGGTTAAAATACTCTCCAATTAAAATTTTTATCTTTTTTCCTATAATAACAGCATTGCTTTCAGCTTTTATGGACAGCGTTACCGTAATGCTTTTTTTTGCCACTCTTACTTATGAAATCTGCAAGATAATAAAAATGGATGCGGTTCCGCTGATAATTACGGAAGTAATGCTGGCTAATATTGGCGGCTCTGCTACTATGGTAGGCGATCCGCCAAATGTAATTCTTGGTTTAAAGCTCGGATATTATTTTAATGATTTCGTGACTCATAATGCGCCCATCTCAATAGTTGCAGGCGCATTTGTCCTGCTTTATTGTTATCTTGTGAGCCGAAAATCTGCTGTGTCGTCGGGAGAAGTAGCGAAGAAGGAACTGGAAGAAATGGATCCGGTCGAGGCAATAGAAGACTTGAAGCAATTTAAAACGGCGCTTGCTGCGTTTGGAACGGCAATCTTCTTTTTGATTGTACATAATTATATAGAAAGATATGTCCACATTCCGCTCACGGCCCCGCTTGCCGCTATGGTGCCTGCCTTTGTGATGCTTAGTGTTCTGGGCAAGAGGTCGGAAAGAATCCTGTCAAAGGTAAATTATGAAGTACTACTATTTTTTATGGGATTATTTATTGTAGTCGGCGGACTGGAGCATACCGGAGTAATAAATATTGCTGCAAACTTTATTACCGGTCAATTTAAAAACAACCCCATTGGACTTTTAAGTACACTGGTATGGGGTTCTGGTTTTGCCAGTGGAGTTATTGACAATGTACCCTTTGCTCTTTCAATGTCATATATACTGGAGAGCATCGTTAAATTTGCCGGAATTCCTGCGCTGTCAATAATGGTCTGGGCGACATCACTGGGTGCGGATATAGGAGGTAATTTTTCTCCCATAGGGGCTTCTGCTAATGTGGTAGCTTACACAACAATGGAAAAAAGAGGCAAGTCAATTGGATGGAAAAGATGGCTAAAGCTTTCCATACCGGCAACACTTATAGCTCTTGCCATCTCCAATATAGGGATTTTCATTAAATATATTACAGGGTTTTTCTAATAGCTGTTAGAAATAGCTGTTAGGTGAATCTATTATTTTAATATCTGCTTCTTACATATAAAAATCTATTCCCGGGATAAAAATATGTATTTCTGGCTATGGCTATTATAATGAAGAGGGAACATCACCAAAAAAAAGACAGCATTTCTAAATAAAAAATATTAGTATCACCGGAT
>CAYRJH010000033.1:0-1897 GCA_964424685.1 uncultured Actinomycetota bacterium
GGGTTACCGGTTCCGGTAGCCTTGTCAACCAGATACTGGGCCTGAGCTTCACCAACAGAAATACTGTCAAAGGTCACATAGTAATCGACAGCATCGGTATCAGTGATCAAGCGGTCATAGGAAATAACCTTTACACCTGCATCCCTGGCTTCTTCAGCAGCAGCTGCAGCAGCAGTGCTATCCTGCGGGCAGATTATAATAACTTGAACACCCTTAGTGATCAGAGCTTCAACATTTTCTTTTTCTTTTGCAGAAGATGCCTCACTGAAGAGAATCTCAACGTCGTAGCCAGCAGCAGAAAATGCATCATTGAAGCGTGTTTCATCCTGTATCCATCTCGGTTCATCCTTTGTCGGAAGAACGACACCAACAGAACCAGTAACTGCTACTTCTTCTTCTACTTCTTCTTCTACTTCTTCTCCTACTTCTTCTACTGCTTCTTCTTTACAACCAGTACCCACTAAGAGCATAGACAATATAAAAACTACTGAGAGTACTGAAATTAGTATTTTCCTCATTTTAATCTCCTTTTAAACTATTCATTTTATCAATCAACTAAAAGACATTTCTTGTCGAGATTTATTTTTAATTTAATCTATTAAAAACAAATCTCACATTTTCATAATGGAACCACCTCCTTTATATTAGCCGGTATACTAATATTATTACATATACCTCCTTTTCCTTTTTTTATAAATTAAACTATTATTTAAATTATCTAAGACAATATATTCTGTTCGATTCTATAGGGAAATTCTTTTACAAGCATAGATTCAATTGCGTTGAAGGAAGCACCTCTTATACAGGTTTCATCGCCAAGTGAAGACACTCTAATTTCCGGAATAATAAAAGGTATGTACTTTCTAATTTTTTCCGTAATTGGTTTTATAAATAATTTACTTACTTCGGGTAAATTGAAAAAATCACCACCCAGGATTACTAACTGAGGATTTACAATTAAAATCAGGTTGATTATTCCTACAGATAATAATTCTACCATGTGAGTAATAATATCATTTGCAAGTTTGTCATGTTTGGTTGCTGCTTCGCAAACAATATAAGGAGTTATTCTTTCGATATTATTTTTTACCATATCTTTTATTATAGTTTCTTTACCTTTTTTAATCTCTTCTATGGCTCTTCCCCTCATGTTTCTTAATGACGAGTACTTCTCTAAGAATCCTTTATCTTTTATTTTAAAATCCAATTTTTTAGAATTAGATATAATAAATCCTATCTCACCTGCAGTACCGCTGGAGCCCTTGATAAGTTTATTGTCGATGATAATTCCGGCTCCGATTCCACTACTTATCTCTATGTACACGATATTGCTATGTTTTTGACCCTCTCCATAGTGTTTTTCTCCTATGGCGGATAAATTGGCATCATTCTCTACAAATAGTGGGATATCGAATTCACTGGTGATGATATTTTTTAAATTAAAGTCTTTCCATTCCCAGTCTTTATAATGATTGGTGCTTACAACTTTCTCTTTATCTATATCAATAGCAGCCGGTACGCCCGTACAGATGGCTTTAATATTATATGAATTTAGATTTTTACCGCTGGTGTATTTTTTTATAAACTCTTTTACTTCTGTAACAGTTTTTTCTATCGCTTTTTTATCTTTTGAAATTACTGAACCAGTAAACTTATCAGCTACTTCGCCTCCAAGATTAACCAGAGCCATTTTTAATCTTTCTTTTCCTAAATCTATTCCTACAACAAAGAATTTGTTTTTATTAATTATAAGCGGAGTAGGCCTTTTCCCCATTTTGGTTTTAACTCTTTCTGCTTCCACCACATATCCCTTTTTTATAAGTTTTTCTATTGCTCTGGAAACCGCCGGTGCGCTAATTCCCAGATCTTTAGATATTTTGGCTCTGGAAGTTGGATT
>CAYRJH010000033.1:1997-12468 GCA_964424685.1 uncultured Actinomycetota bacterium
CTGCAGGTAAATTCAATAAAAATATATAAAATAAGTATTGTTGGATATATTTCTTAAAAAAAGTTATAATAACTAATTATCTTATGTTTAATAATGTTCCTTTATAGTGATAGAGCAAATATCTTGCTACTACCTCCAGAGGCAATATTATTAGACTTTAAGAAATGGGAAAAAGGAGGTTAGATAAATGCAAGGTAGTAAGCTATATGTTGGGAATCTTGATTATTCCGCTACTAATGAGCAGCTGGAAGAGCTCTTCTCTAAATATGGCAAGGTCAATCAGATTGACATAATCCCGGGTAAAGGATTCGGGTTTGTCGAAATGTCTGAACCGTCTGAAGCAGAAAAAGCAAAAGAAGAACTGGACGGTAGTGATTTTGCCGGACGTACTTTAAAAGTTGATGAAGCACGTCCCAGAAGAGAGAGACCGCAAAGAGAATATCGAAGATATTAAAACCACAGTAAATAATCCAAATTCGGTATGATTGCAGGTTAATCCAATAGCAGATAAAAAAGTGGTAAAAAATTTATTCCGTTTCTGTAACTATTTATTTTATCTGCTATTTATTATTTGAGATTGTATTTTAATATTACTCTTCTACCTATATTAGGAAGGACTGCTTTCAGCGGGGACATATATGCAAGATTTATTGATTGATAGATGATTCTTAAAGATTCTTAAATAATCAGGCAATATCAATTTTTCTCATACGGCGTATGGTAAGAAAGATAAGCAGGATAATTACCAAGATTAAGATAATAAAAGTAGGGAGCAGGGAATTATCAAAAATATTTAAAATATCCGCCGCTTTAAAAATAAGATAATTGGGAAAATACGCTCTTACGGTTTCAAATTGATTAAATATGCTCATGCTGTATGCAAAGACTAAAACTGTAATTCCCGCAATCAGACCTCTTTTAAAAATACTGCTAAAGAACAGTAATATGGATAATAATACCCAGTAATAAAATATATACAGCAGTGATGATTTTAATACAACCGTGATTGTCAGTATCCCGCCGGTAAAAAGACTGTTAACATAAAAATAATTGGAAAAAAATGCTATCAGTATAAAAAAGGAAATTGTAACCAGATAATGAATATATTTTGCAAGCACAATACCTGAAGGATTCACTCCTCTTGAATAGGGGAAGACCAATTTTTTCCTGTAAACTTCATTAGAGATTAATCCCATCAAAGAAAGTACAATAAAAAGTGTTCCCGTTTGAAATAAATCACTCAGGAAACTTTGAAAAGCGCTATCCCGCGTAAAATTGGAAAAAACATCAGATAATTCAGCCGGAAGATAATTCTTCATTATTAATGGTAAAAGTTTCAGCATAAGCGGATTAAGCAGAGCCCAGAAAACAGTACCTGTAAATAAAACCAGATATTTATTAGTTCTTACAGCTTCCACTATTTCTTTTTTAAAATAGGCTTTAAATGAGTTCATTTTTACTTACCATTCTCATAAAAATATCTTCCAGCGTGCTTTTTCTTAACTGGTAACTTATTACGGCAGTATTGAGTTTTGCGAGCTCTTTTAGGACTTCCTTTTTGGCAAAATCTATATCTTTGACATAAATACTCATCCTGCATCCATCCATTTTAATATTCTCAATCCAGTTAATTTTTTTTAGTGGTTCAATTTTATCCCCGGGAATGCCTTCAAATTCAATATCAAAAATAGGTTGTATATATGTTTTATATAAGCGGGATAAATCCTCGGTTAAAAGTATGCTCCCTTCATCTATAATGCATATCTTATCGCAGACTCTTTCTGCATCATTTAAAATATGTGTTGACAGGAAAATAGTAATTTTTTCATCCTTCAGTCCTTCAATAAGCTCCAGCATCTCCATTCTTCCCTCAGGGTCAAGAGCAGATGCAGGTTCATCAAGAAAGATAATTTCAGGATTATTCATAAACGCCACTGCCAGTGCCAGCCTTTGCTTCATGCCTCTTGAATATCCGCCTATGCGTCTTTTGCCCTGTTTGGTCAATTTAACCATTTCCAGGAATTTACTTACGGTTGATTTTAATTTTTTTGTATCGCTCTCTATAATTTCACCAATGAAGCTTAGATATTCGTAGGAATTCATATAATCATAAAAAGAAGGAGTTTCCGGTAAATACCCGATTAATTTTACAAGCTCCTGTTTATTCTTCAGGAAGTCTTTTCCTTTTATAAATATTTTACCATCATCAAACCTTATCAATCCGGTTAAAATATTCATTGTGGTTGTTTTTCCAGCGCCGTTACGCCCTATGAATCCAAATACTGAACCTTTTTCTACTTTAAAACTTATAGATTTCAGGGCTTCAAGGCGGCCGTAATTTTTCTTTAGACCACTGACCTCAATCATTTTCTATTTCTTTCTTTCTGCCTATAATTAGAAAAATAACGGGACCGATAATATCAATAAGGACTATGATTAAAATCCAGCCCCATTTTGGTAGATAAGCAACTTCATTCCGCACAGCCTGGACCAGGGCATAAATCATCAGCCCGTATTGAATTATAATTATTGGAATAAAGAAAGGCCATAGTCTCAATAGTTCTGTCAAAGCAGTTTGTATTTCAGTTGAAATTATATCAGCCATATTTTAGTGTTGGAAAAATTTATAATTATATATATTATATATTTTACGGAGGATTAATAAAGAATAATATTCTTAAATATATCTAATGCCTTCTGTATTATGGTACTTCCAGTAGCATAATCAAAGCATTTTTTATCATAAATACAGGTAAAAAACATCCTTTCCTGATGAGTGGTTACACTTATTACAACCTCGCCTTTAATGGCACTGAAAATAGGTCCGTAAATCTCTTCAATATCGTAATCGCCGTATTTCTTTTGTATCTGAATTCTCCCCAGGTTAGAAAGAGAAAAATCATAGTCCACAGGCTGAACCTTCCTGTTTGCATAAAACAATTCAGGGTCCTCAATACCGTCAAGAGAATACTTATTGAAAAAGTAATAACCAATCAGAGGTTCATAATTATTCAATTGGGCCTTTAACTTTGTATATATTTCCAGTGCAATTTCAGGAATTGTCCTTTCCTGGCTGCAGTCAACATCAGCTTTAAAAATACCGATGAAAAGGCCAAAATAATCTTTCGTCTCTTCTACCATAAAAGGCCTGAAACTTACAGGACTCTGCAGTACCCCTTTAAAACTGTTCTTTTCCTTTAATTCTAATGAAAAAGCTCTTAGCAGCACAGCACCGAGTATCGCATGAACCGAGACATTATTTTCTTTTGCGAATGATGCTATTTTATTTGTTTCTTCTTCCCCAAAGGACCAGTTATGAATGGCAAAATCAGGCTCAGGCGGCGGCTCTTTTTGCGGAGGTTTTAAATCTGGAATATCCCTGTTTTTAAGCCACTCAGGTATTTCTTTCGCATTTATTATATCGAGGATATCTTTTTTGATTAAATTCGTGAACACGGGCATCTCTGGACAGGGATTTAAGGGTAACCCGGGTTCTGCCAGAAATGAAAATAAATCCTCTAAAAAAATAACCGCAGAGAGCCCATCACATATTGCGTGGTGAAAGATAACTATAATATCTGACGCACTTTTATCCTGAATAAGAAAAACCCTTATCATGGGACCTTTAAAAATATCAAAACGCCTGCATAATTCTATTTTAAGGATAGCTTTCCAGTCCGCTTCCTCTGCGGTTAATTCACGCAGCGGTATTTCTGGTACGTTTTCTGTAGTAATGAATTGCTTCTTATCGGCAGTCATTTCAACTCTTATCCTGGCAAGCGTGTGCTTTTTTTGCACACTTGAAAGAGCTCTTTCTAATCTATTTTTATCTACATTACTGTTTACTTTTATCCGGAAGGCAAAAGACATATGGGATGTATTCCCCATATAATATAGTATTCTTTCGTATGCTATTGTCTCTCTTTTCATGATATCACCCTGCCCTGGTCCTCAAACCGGTAATGCTTTAATTTAATAATTTATTATACAATTTCAGTTTCTACGGATTTTTTTGTTAAGTTATGTACCCATTTGTTTGAAAGAAATCGGTAAAAACCTGCTATCATCTTTACAAATTCTTCTGTTGCCGCTATTGCCATAACATAATATACGGGCAGTTTAAAGATAAATGCAGCTATTGCCGCCAGCGGTACCCCCACAACCCATATTCCGCCAAGTTCAACTATCATGCTGAAGAGGGTATCACCGCCAGCTCTTAAAATTCCGTTCTGGAATATAATATTCATTACCCTTGCCAGCATAATGAGGGCCATTACCAGCAGCAGATGGTAAAGGTAAAGGCTGCTCTGTTCTGGCAGATTATAGAAATTTATTATATATCTTCTGATTATTATAAGAATTACAGCAATTACACTTGAAAGTGCAACTGATATAAAAAGGAAATTTTTTGAATAATCCCTCGCTTTATATTCTTCATTGGCTCCGATTCTGTTTCCAACCATAATAGCGCAGGCGCTTGCCAGACCCATAAATATCGTAAGACTTATACGCTCAATAGAGCAGGCGATATTATAAGCAGCAAGTGCTCCTGTACTGATATGTCCATATATTACACTGTACATGCTGTATCCCAGCGCCCATCCTACACTCTGGCCCATAACCGGGAGCCATATTTTTAAAAATTTTCTTATCATTTCTTTTGTGTAACTAAAGAGGCTTCTTAAGCCGGCAGCTACCGGATACTTTCTTAAGTAAGTAAAACCGACCGTAATGCTGAATTCAACACTTCTGGCAATAACTGTTGCAATTGCTGCACCCTGCACCTTTAATTCAGGGAACCCGAATTTTCCGAAAATAAGTAAATAATTCAGTAATGTATTTAAGAGTAACCCTATCAGGCTCGAGACCATGGGAAATTTTACATGTTCGGTACTGCGTAGTATTGTAGCGTATACAATAGAAATTGAAGTCATAATCAAGCTGAATGCAATTATTTTTATATATTCCACACCCAGTCTAATAACTTCAGGGTCATTATTGAACAATCTTATTAAGGTATCAGGAAATAAGAGAATAATTAATGTGAAAATAGCGGAGATTGTTAAGGAAAAAGTAATGCCTATCCCCAGATATGAGTGTATGGTTTTAATGTCTTTTTTACCCCAGTGCTGGGCTGTGAAAACAGCGGTACCTGTGGCTATGCTGAATACAAACATTATAAATAGAAAAAATATTTGATTTCCGATACCAACCGCAGCAACTTCTCTCTCGCCTAATTGGCCGACCATAAAAACATCTATAAAATTAAGGGAAGAGGTAAGAAAATTCTGGAGCACTATGGGTGTTGCGAGGGCCAGTAGCTTTGGTATAAATTCTTTATGCTTTTTAAATGAATCAATAATTGTTCCCAATCGCAGCTCTCCTTGTTTGCAAACCTATTTTTTGTAATGCTGTGATGCTATTATAGATACATGTACAGACATAAATAAAAATGGAACTTAAATTCTGTAATAAGATTTTAAAAAAGTCAATAAAAATTCATCTCATTTTTATTTCTATGTTAAGAATTTTTCCCCATATACTCTAATGCTGGCAATTGAGTTTTTGTTATTCTCTTTTAACCTGGCCAAATCTTTAAATTCAATACCTGCACTTTTGACAGCCCTTTTTATATCAGGGCTGTCAGTATCAAAATCTAAAGGTGATTTAACCTCATCAATTATTTTTACATTAACGAACCCGGCATCTTTTATGGTAATGATGTATTTTTCCTTTAGTATGGCCCCAGCAATACAACTGCTATATAAATCCAGTACATCAACCACTGCATCGGGAAGGTCGAGTTCTTTAAGAAGAACTATATCAGAAATCATAATCCTGCCTCCCGGTTTCAGTACCCTGTAAGCTTCATCAAAAACTTTTCTTTTATCAGGAGAAAGATTGATTACACAATTAGATATAACTACATCAACGGAATTATCTGCAACCGGGAGATTGTCGATTTCTCCCAGCCTGAATTCCACATTTTTATAATCACTTTTCAGGACATTTTCTCTTGCCCTATCAAGCATTTCCTGGGTCATATCTACCCCTATGACCTTGCCCTTTGGGCCTACTTTTTTTGCAGCAAGGAAACAATCAAATCCGGCGCCGGATCCAAGATCCAATACAGTTTCTCCTTCTTTAAGTGATGCCAAAGCAATAGGATTTCCACAGCCTAATCCAAGATTCGATCCTTCCGGAACTTCTTTTATATCTATATCAGCATATCCGATACTTTTGCTGATTTCATCGAATTTATTATTTCCTTGGCAGCCGCAGGAAGTTTCCATGCTGCAGCAGCTCTTATTTTGTTTTGCTATCTTACCATAACTTTCCCTAACAATTTTCTTTATATTCTTCTGATCCATTTTTTAACCTCCAATAATATATGAGATATTGTTTAAATTGTTTTTTAATTCACATAGAATGTGTTTATTTTGTAATTGGTTCCAGCATCTCTGTCACAGCTTCTGAAAGATTTTCGGCTTTGATCAGTGAAATGCAACAGAATTTTCCATCTTTCTTTAGACTTACAACAGCCAGCTTGTCCCCGGCTTTAATATTTGCTTTCTCTCTGACCTCTTTTGGCAGCACCATCTGTCCTCTTCCATCAATTGTTATTACAGACTCTACATTACAACATTTTTCTTTATTATTTTTACCGGTCAACTTGTACTCCTTTTTAATAAATTAGAAAATATGTATATTACTGAATATTCAGAATAATACAATAAATAAGAATTATCAATATTTTTTTATTTAAAATAAAAATAGCGCACCTTTAACCTGATATTATCAATAATAGGTACGCTTTAACAAATAAGTTAGATATATTATTTTTGTTTCGAGGTCATTTAATTATCTGCTGCTAATCAGATTTGCTGCTGCTTCTAACCGCTTACAGCATACTTCTTTCTTCTTAATGCAAATAATAAGATAAAAATAAGAGCGATATCTATGGCAATCAGAATATATGTGTTTGTTGCGATATCGGTCCAGCCTCCGCCATTCTGGCTTAACTCTACAATCGGCTGGGTGACATAATAGGTTGGAAATATCTTGCCGACCCACTGCGGAATCCCCGGGAACATGTAGATGATAGCAGGGGCAAAAAGTATAATCCCTGCAGATTTCCAGATAGTAAATATAGTGACAAAGTCTTTTGTATAGACTCCGAGAAGCATTCCAAACCCGGCTGCCATTACTGCACCGAGTGCCAGTACTATTATAAGGAGCACGGGTTCAGTACCGAAAGCTTTATTCAGTACCAGTATCAGGATACCCATAAAGAAACTAAGAATAAAGCCGAATATTCCTTTGGCAAGAAAGATATCTTTAATTGATGCCGGGGTTATCATTAATGCCTTTATTGTCCTTTTTTCTTTTTCTGTGGTTATCGAGGTTGACGGCAGCATGAGCCCGCCCAAAAATACTGCCATAAGTACGATGAAGGGGAGCAGCCGGTCATTCCATGGAATGCTCATCCTGTCACCCAGGGTAATCGTTTTTATTTCAACAGGAACTTTTTGAGTGGTCAGCTCTCTTATCGTATTGGCTATTGCCACTCCTATTATGGTACGGTCTTTTGCCAGGCTTTCTCCCCAGATGTAGGCTTTGATTTCTGCCTTCTCTTCCTGTATAACGGCACTATCAAAACCTGAAGGTATCACAATGCCGATATCAACGGCACCGGTTTCAACTGCCTGTTTCATATCAGGGATGGTATTGTATTCAAGACTATCTATTGAATTCTGGCCGTCAAACATGGGAACCAGTTTAGAACTGCCCTCATCAATGATGCCCAGCCTGGGTTTTTCTGAAAGCCAGGTGCCAAATATAAGTGAGAAGATAAGTGAAATAGCGACCGGTGCCACAATGGCAAAAACTACTATAAAAGTCTTGGAGCCATAAAGAAACTCCTTGCTTAACAGTACACCAATACGTCTGATACTCATTGAAATTTCCTCCTCAATATATAAATACCGGCACAGAATATGGCTGCCGTAAAACCAAAAAGTATTAAAAGATTAACCCAGACATCTCCCCAGCCGGACCCGAAGTTAGCCGCACGGTGCAACGTATCGACAAGATAGTAAGAGGGAATAACCTTAATCCAGCCGGTTGTTGCACCAGGAAACATTACTGTAAAGGATGGGATTATGAGGATAATGAGAATGGGGAAACTCCAGGCCAGCACTGACATAAAATCCCTGGCCCTTGCCGATACTAAAAAACTGACCCCTGTGGCAAGTGCTGCTCCCAATAAGAGAGATACCAGAATAATCAAAGGCTGCTTATTCATGCCTCCTACAATGGTCATAATCAGCACTGCCTGTATAAATGCAAGACCTATGCCGGAAATACTTTTGGCTATAAAAATATCGGTAACTGTTGTGGGAGTAGCCAGGAGGGCTTGAGCAGTACGCCTCTCTATTTCTTCGCTAATGAGATTGGAAAGACCGAGGATTTCCATCATCAGGATAAAGACAGCCAGCAGCGGGCGCAGGCGGTCGCGTGGAGGTAAAGGCGTGCCCAACATATCCTGACCCAGTATCTCCTCTGATACTTCAAAGGCAAGAGGCTGCCCTGCCTGCATATAGGCAAATTCCTTTACGGCAACTTCCATAGCATCTTTTGTTTCCTGCGGAGCATCCGGAGAAAAATACAGAGTTACTACGGGTGTTTGATTTAAAGCAAGTTTTTCGGCTGCATCTTCCGGGATTGATATGCCTGCCAGATAGCTGCCATTGAGTACCGCTTCTTTCAGTAACTCCTCTGATTCTACAGATGTGATTTCAAGACCTTCTTCGTCTATCTCGGTAAAAACAGGGAATGAGACCGGTGAATACAGCCCGATTTCTAAATTTTCATCAGCCGAGGCCGGCATGACAAAATAGATAACCAGGTAGAGAATGAGACCGGCTAAAGTTAAATATACAATTATTCTTTTCCTGAAGAAAAGGGTTAAGTCCTTTGAAAGCAGGATACCTATTCTGCGAATGCTCATTCGACAAGACCCCGTCCGGTAATTTTTATAAATATATCTTCCAGAGTTGCTTCCTTGCTATGGACAGTGACCACATTTTCATTAGAAAAAAGTTCCTTAACGCTGCCCGGCGTATCTGCCGTATCCAGGGCAATCTCGCGGTCTTCAAGTTTGCCGCCTGGCATAATTACTGTTGCTTTAAGCGCACGCTTGCCGTATTTCTGTTTAAGATTAAGAGGTGTGTCCATAGCTACAATTCTGCCCTGGTTCATAAAAGCAACCCTGTCGGAAAGCTTATCGGCTTCCATCATATCATGGGTGGTAAGAAACACGGTAGCTCCCCGCTTGCGTTCCTGCATAATTATATTATGGATAGCCCTGGATGAAGTCGGGTCAAGTCCTGCTGTTGGTTCATCAAGAAAAAGAACCTCTGGCTGGTTCACTATTGACCTTGCCACCATAAGGCGCTGTTTCATTCCCTTGGAGTAAGTCTCAACACGGTTTTTCTCCCGTCCTTCAAGGCCGACTCTCTTTAATAATGTCCTGGCATCAAAAGATTTGATATTAAAGAGACGTGCAAAAAGGTTTAGATTTTCAATAGCCGTCATCTGCTCATAGAGATTGGTGGTTTCAAAGCAGACACCTATATCTCCTTTGATTTTTTCAACATTTTCAGTAATATCCATATCAAGCAAGATAGCCCGGCCGCCTTTGGGCTTTATCTGGCCTGTCAGCATATTAATCGTGGTCGTCTTGCCGGCGCCGTTAGGACCAAGAAAACCCAGGATTTCACCCCTGGCTACTTTGAAGTTAATGTGATCCACAGCAATCAAGTCGCCGTAGGAGTAGTATAGATCTTCTGCAACAATAGCATATTCAGACATCTTATCTCCTTTCCCTCCGGGTAATGGCTCTGCATTGTAATTTTAATACTACTAATCCATATATAAGATAATCTGATATTTATATAAAATAGTCAAATATTTAACATAGAAATAAAAAATTTATCTAGCTAATATTGTAATATTTATTACAGCCAGTACAATATTACTAATACTATAAATTTAGTAATAATAATATTGTATTTATCGATTATTGTATATTAAGGAGTATTTCAAATGATTATGTGGCCATATATGATGAGAGGAATCTCGGGAAACTGGAGTATTGTAGGGATGATATTAATGCTTATTTTCTGGGTTCTATTAATTGCCGGAATAATAATTTTAATTGTCTGGATCGTTAAAAAAGTAAGCTATGCAAGCAGGGATTTTTCCCAAAAAGATAGAGCGACGGAGATACTGAAAGAGAGATATGCCCGGGGAGAAATAAATAAAGAAGATTTTGAAAGAATAAAAAAGGATATAAGTTAGGATAGAAATATAACAACATATACAGCATAATAAGCATCACGATATGGAACATGACCGTCATAAGCACATGGTTGCCGATTTTAAAAAACGCTTTATCGTATCTTCAATT
>CAYRJH010000034.1:0-5128 GCA_964424685.1 uncultured Actinomycetota bacterium
AAGCTGCGGAAAAGGTTTATATAAACCTTTTCCGCAGCTTCATTGTCACTGGTTTGGATTTCTTGAAACTTAAAATAGTAAAAAGAGTATAATTCTTTTAAAATAAATCTATGACACAGTTAAAAATAAAACTGAGGAAGATTAAAAGCTTTCTAATTTACAGGTTTATTTTTTTAAACGGATTAATTTCAATTATGGTCCTTACCCTGATACTTGCTTTCCTTATTGCAAACTCTGTTAGATTTTTTTCTTCTTATCCGGTCTTAGAGTTTTTAACCGGGCAGAAATGGTCCCCGACTGTACTTGGAAAATTCGGTTTTCTCCCACTGCTAACAGGGTCGGCGCTGGTTACATTTGGAGCAATCATAATTGCAATCCCGCTTGGCATAGGAAGTGCCATTTATATCGGGGAACTGGCTCCCCGGATGGTAAAGGAAATATTAAAACCAATAATTGAGGTGCTGGCAACCATACCTTCGGTCGTTATCGGATTTATCGGTATAAAACTTCTTGCCCCTATGATAAAAAATCTTTTTAATCTTAATATAGGACTTACTGCCCTCGCCGGGTCGGTAATGCTGGCTTTTATGAGTCTGCCCACTATAATATCAATTTCTGAAGATGCGGTGAATGCTGTTCCCGATAGATACAGGCATGCTTCAATTGCTCTCGGTGCAACAAAATGGGAAACAACCTTAAGGACTGTTGTGCCTTCAGCATCATCCGGTATGGTGGCTGCCGTGATGCTTGGCCTGGGCAGGATCGTAGGTGAAACGATGACGGTTCTTATGATAACTGGTAATTCGCCGCGAATGGTTTTTTCGTGGCTGCAGCCGGTTAGAACCATTACGGGAACAATAGCGGCAGAAATGGGAGAAACTGTTCAGGGAGGACTTCACTATTCGTCCCTTTTTGC
The DNA here is from genome assembly GCA_964424685.1 of uncultured Actinomycetota bacterium. Classification (GTDB taxonomy): domain Bacteria; phylum Actinomycetota; class Humimicrobiia; order Humimicrobiales; family Humimicrobiaceae; genus JAQVEM01. Next base: position 917 of record CAYRJH010000034.1, read on the forward strand.
CATCGGCCTTATATTATTCATTATTACTTTTCTTATAAATTTTGTATCCGACAGGTTTATAAATAGAATCAGGGAGAGTTAACTTATGATATATGAAGCCAGAGAAATAAGTAAAAAAAGAAAAATAATCGTAGAAAAGGCCTCCTATATTTTTTTACTTATTTTAACCCTGGTAGTCATAGCTTTTGTTTTAGGAATAGTAATATATTTAATAGTTAAAGGAAGCGGCGCAATAAACTGGGAATTTCTGTCCCAGAAGCCCAGGGCAGGCATGAGGGAGGGTGGTATATTCCCCGCAATCCTTGGGACCATATATTTAATCATAGGAACTTTAATATTTTCATTACCTATCGGGGTACTGGCGGCAATTTATCTGAATGAATATGCCTCAAAGAACAGGTTAACCAGAATAATAAGGCTGTCTATTATAAATATGTCCGGCGTGCCTTCCGTAGTATATGGCTTATTCGGACTTGGATTTTTTGTTATGTTGCTTAAATTCGGCAGGTCAATCCTTGCCGGCTCTTTGACTCTTGCATTACTTATTTTACCGGTCATAATTACAGCTACCGAAGAGGCGCTAAAGACAGTCCCCGATTCTTACCGCCATGCATCACTGGCTCTTGGCGCAACAAGATGGCAGACAATAATAAAAGTCGTATTGCCCCGTGCTTTGCCGGGAATAATAACCGGTTCAGTTATAGGAATTGGGAGAGCGGCAGGGGAGACTGCACCTATAATGTTTACGGTTGCTGCATTTTCACAGCCAAATCTACCAAATTCTATTTTTAGCCAGGCGATGGCACTACCCTATCATCTGTATGTTCTGGCAACCCAGCTTACAGATACACCGGAAGATATGCAGTGGGGTACCGCGCTGGTGCTGTTAATGGTTGTATTGATTTTTGCTGTTTCAGGAGCTGCTGTAAGAAGCCGGTTAAGGTTAATGAGAAAGGAATAAAGTGAGAAAAACATTTCACGCTAAACTAAAAGAGATTAACCAGGATGTAATATCAATGGGGTATCTGGCACAGGAAGCGGTTTATAATGTATTAGAAGCCTTTACGGAAATGAATGCAGAAATGGCGCAGAAAGTTATAGATAGAGATGAAAAGATTAACGAGTTCGATATCTCAATTGAGGAAAAATGCATTGTTTTACAGGCTGAACACCAGCCGGTTGCCAGGGATTTAAGATATCTGCATTCTATAAGCATAATTATAAAATATCTGGAAAGAATTGGCGACCTGGCAGTTAATATCTCTAAGATTGCAAAGAGGCTGGCCGGAGAGGAAAAAAGACATCCAGATAAGGAAATTATAAAACTGTTTAATGAGATGGGAGATCTTGTTAGATCAGAGCTGAACGGGGCTATTGAGTCATTTAAAAACAAGGATATAAAGCTGGCTTCAAAACTGGAAAAATCGGATGATATGGTAGATAAGATACAGGAGATGATTCTTGAGAAATTATTCTCTTACCGTAGAAGCAAGGAAGACATAAAGTTTGTGACCAATATTGTACTTGCGAGCAGGTACCTTGAAAGAATAGGTGACCAGTCAGTAAATATAGCACGAAGAGTACTGTATTTTTTAAGCGGTGACTATGCAGTTTTTCATGATGGCATATAAAGTCCCATATAATTATATAATACATACAATTACCTGTCCGCAAGATCTGTCAGCTGTCTGATTTGCTCACTGGTTCCTATAGCGATTATTTTGTGGCCGGATTTCATTTCAGTATCCCCGCTCGCTTTTTTAACTGAAATCTTTTCACCCTTTTCAATTACAGATACAATCAGGGCTTCAACGCTGTATTCCCCCCCGGCTTCTCTTATGCTCATGCCGTCTATCCTGCTATTTTCTTTAATTTCAATCTCTGCCAGTTTAATTTCATTTTCTTCTGTTTCCATTATAGTATTCAGAAAATCACATATTGAAGGCTGGAGAGCCATAGCTGCCATTTTTCTTCCCCCTATGATTTGAGGGGAAACAACCTTATCTGCCCCTGCCTTTTCTAATTTACTGGTAGTCTCATGCATGATTGCCCGGGCTACTATAAAGATAGAGGGATTTAGAGACTTAGCGGAGAGAGTAATATAAACATTCTCTGCATCCGTGTCCAGTGCCGCAAATAAACCTTTAGCATTGGTTATCTGTGCTTCCAGCAGTGTCTCGTCATTTGATGCATCTCCCTGAATATACAGCCAGTGATTTTGTTTCGCAGTCTCGATGGGACCGTCGGCTTCATCAATTATAATAAATTCAATATTATTCTTTGCCAGTTCATTAGCAATTTCAGATCCCACTCTGCCCGCCCCGCAGATTATAAAATGGTTTTTTAATTTTGATATCATTTTAGTCTTCCTTCTTTTTTCTATTCTTCCAAAAAAAAATTCACTTAATATAAAGTCTGTTAAATTTATTAAAATATAGGCTGCCGTACCGGTACCTATTATAATCAGCAGAATAGTAAAAACAGTTCCTGCTGTTGATAATTGTTTTACCAGCCCATAACCAACCGTGGTTATGGTTATGGTGGTCATAAATAGTGAATCCAGAAAGGTCATATCCTCAATAAACATATATCCGAAAGAACCGAGAAAATAAACAGAAATCAAAAAAATGATTGAGATAATTATTCTTTTGGGAAATTGAGGTAAATTTTTAAGCTTCATAAATAGAATTCTTACCCAATATTAGTTTTTTTTCAAGTTTTGATTGAATTTATTTGATTAGTAATAATTTTTATTATATAAAAGAACAGTATATAAAAAGATTAATATTTAAATATATCAATAGATGAAAGGAGAAAGTATGGCAGCCGATAAAACATTAAAAGATTTACAAGATGCTTTTGCCGGTGAATCACAGGCAAATAGAAAATATGTGGCTTTCGCAAAAAAAGCCGAACAGGATGGTTACCTTCAGGAGGCAAAACTTTTCAGAGCTGCCGCAGAAGCAGAAACTATACATGCGCTCAATCACTTAAATGCGATGGATGGTGTTAAAACAACCGTACAGAATTTAAAAGAGGCAATTAGTGGTGAAACTTTTGAATTTGAAAAGATGTATCCAGGCATGATTGAAGATGCTAAAAATGAAAATAAAAATGAGGCAAAAATAAGTTTTACCTATGCAAACAAGGTTGAACAAATCCATGCCGCCCTGTATAAAAAATATCTGGAAAACCCCGGGAATAATCCTGATACCCCCATATTTGTTTGTCAGGTTTGCGGGAACACAGTTGAAGGTGCCGCACCAGATAGATGTCCCATCTGTGGCAATCCAAAAGAGATGTTTAAAGAAATAAAGTAAGATTAGATTAGAACTATTTATGGTGAGCAAAAAAATAAACGGTACTTTTTTTATATGCGCAACCCCGATCGGAAATCTTGAGGATGCGAGTTTCAGGCTTATAAGAATACTAAAAGAAGCTGACCTGATTGTCGCAGAAGATACAAGGACTATTAAAAAATTGCTGCAAAAATACGGTATTTTTAAAAAGAATACAATAAGTTATAACGATTACAACAGAGAAAAAAGGATTGGTTATATAATAAATGAGCTTGAAACAGGGAAAAATATTGCTCTTGTGTCAGAATCCGGAGTGCCGGCTATCCAGGACCCGGGGTTTAAAATAATAAATGAGTGTATAAAAAATGATATTCCCTTAACAATAATACCCGGTCCCAATGCAGCAATAAGTGCCCTGGTTATTTCAGGACTGCCCACTGATAATTTTTTATTTGCAGGTTTTCTTCCAAAGGGAAAAGCAAAAAGAAAAAATAAGCTTCGGGAACTTGCGATGCAGCCCTATACCCTTATATTCTATGAATCCCCTGCAAGGATTGAGAAATTAATCTCTGAGCTTATTGAGAGATTTGGCGATAGGAGGGCAGGTCTTGTAAGGGAAATTTCCAAAATATACGAAGAAGTAATAAGAGGTGATTTAAGCAGTATTTTAGACAGGATAAAAATAAAAAAAGTAAAGGGAGAGATAGTCCTTGTTGTCGAAGGATACAAAAAAGAACTTATAAAGAATTTTTCCGATGAAGATATAGCAAATGAAATCATTCGTTTAATAAAAGAGGGTATTACTAAAAGAAATACACTCAAAATAATACAATCAAGGTATGACATAGACAAGAAAAGTTTGTATAATATTTCAACAAAAATTTAAGAAAGCATTTTAATTTATTTAAAAAAA
>CAYRJH010000034.1:5228-11891 GCA_964424685.1 uncultured Actinomycetota bacterium
GCAATCCCGTATATGAATGCAAAACTGCATTTAGGACAGATTTATGAATTCATACTTACGGATGTGGTGGCCAGGTTTCACAGGCTATCGGGAAATGATACCTTTTTTTTAACAGGTGCTGATGAGCATGGACAGAAGATAAGTAAAAGTGCCCGGGGAAAAGGGATGTCTCCTCAGGAGTATGTTGACCAGATGTCCGGTGATATGAAAAGACTATTAAAGTTATACAATATCAGCAACGATTTATATATAAGAACAACGGAAAAAAAACATGAGGCAGTAGTTCAGAATATACTCACAAGGTTAAAAGATAATGGTGATCTATATAAGAGTGTCTATGAAGGAAAATATTGTGTGCCCTGTGAGACATTTTTGCTTGATTCCCAGCTTATAGACGGCAGGTGTCCGGAGTGTGACAGGGACGTAGAGTATGTAAAAGAAGAAAATTACTTCTTCAAGTTATCCAAATATGAGGAAAAAATAATAAAACATATTGAAAATAATCCTGATTTTATAATTCCGGAGACCAGGAAAAATGAAGTACTGGGAATCCTAAAACAGGGGCTTAAAGATATCAGCATTTCAAGGACCGCAGTAAAATGGGGGGTCCCCGTACCCTTTGACCCGGGCCATTATTGCTATGTCTGGGTGGATGCCCTTATAAACTATATTTCAGCTTTAGGCTACAATTCTGACAGCACCGATTTATTTGACCGCTACTGGCCCGCCAACCAGCACCATATAGGGAAAGATATTTTAAAGTTCCATGCTGTAATCTGGCCGGCTATACTGATGTCACTGGGGATAGAGCTTCCCAAGCATATTGTAGTGCATGGCTGGCTTTTAATGGGAGAGGAAAAATTGTCAAAATCCAAGGGTATTATCCTTGACCCTGACGAGATGTCGGAAAAATATGGAATAGACGGTATAAGGTATTTCCTTACCCGGGAAATATCGTTTGGGCAGGACGGCTCTTTTACTCATAATGCTTTTGTAAGAAGATACAATTCGGACTTGAGCAATGATATCGGTAATCTTGTTTCAAGGACCCTGGTCATGGTAGAAAAATATAGAAGCAGTGTAATACCCGGTAAAACCTTAAATCCGGTTTTTAAGGAAAAATGGGATAAGATAAAAAAAGAAGCCTGCGGGTATATGAATGATTTTAGATTTCCTGATTATCTTACCAGTGTCTGGGAATTTATAAATATGGCCAACAAACATATCGAGGACAGCCAGCCCTGGAATCTAGCAAAAAATGAAAACGATGAAAACCGCATAAAACTTGATGCAGTGCTCTATGAAGCAGCAGAGGTAATAAGACTATCTGCTATTTTACTGATACCTTTTATGCCTTCTGCCTGTCAGAAAATTTTTTCTCAGCTTGGCATAAATAAGAGTATTGGCGGAGTATTGATTGAAGAAGATGGAGTCTGGGGTAAATTTGAAGGCGGAACGAAAATCGGCCGGAGGGAGATACTATTCCCCAGGATAAATGAAAATCCCCAGTCCAATGATTAAATAACAACCGGTAATTTAAAATGATAATCGCCAAGGATGACAGTATGTATTTTATAGATACTCATGCACATATTGATATGCTTAAAAAGCTGACCCCTGAAGAAGCAGTGGCAAGATCCGGAAGCGAGGGCGTAAAATATATAATAAATGTTGGCTCAAGCCTTGAGGGCAGCAGAAAATCAGTGGAATTTGCCGGAAGATTCGCAGGAGTTTTTGCCAGTGTTGGGATCCACCCCCATTATGTTAAAGATTTTGGAGATAAAGAGATAAAAATGCTCGAGTCGTTAATACAGGGGGGAGCCATGGAAGCCGTATATAGTGACATAGGCAAAGATAGTAAATACAGTAAAGTTGTGGCAATAGGTGAGACAGGTTTTGACTTTTACAGAAATTTAAGCCCACGGAAAGATATGGAAAAAGCATTTATCTCTCATATAGAGCTGGCTTTAAAATATGATATACCGGTAATCATTCATGACAGGGATGCCCACAGGGAGACTATCGATATTGTAAAAAAATATGCCGGCAATAATAGATTTAAAGCTGTTGTCCATTGTTTCTCAGGAGATATAGATTTTGCCAGTCAGTGTCTTGAAATGGGATTGTATATTTCATTTACAGGTATAATTACATTTCCCAATGCCCGGGATATAATAAAGGTTGTAGAAAAAGTCCCTCTTACGCGGATATTCGTAGAGACTGATTCACCTTTTCTGGCTCCACAGTCAAAAAGAGGCAAGGAAAATTATCCCGGTTTTGTTAAATATGTTGCTGAAAAAATTGCAGAGATTAAAGGTTTAAGCATTGATGAAATTGCAGATATCACTTCCAAAAATGCGGAAGGATTCTTTTCTTTAAAATAAAAATTATTTTTTAAAAATGCATTCAAATTATATAAGCTCTCCCGGAAATACGGCCAGGATTTTAAGTGAAAATGGAATAAAACTTAGAAAAAGTCTGGGGCAAAATTTTCTAATTGATACTAATAGCGCCAAAAAAATAGTTAAATGCGCCGGGGTTGATTCTGAAGACGTAATTCTTGAGATAGGAAGTGGAATAGGCAGTCTTACTGAAATTATACTCGCCCGGGCGAAAAAGGTAGTCTGTGTCGAGATAGATGGATTACTTATTAAAGCATTTAAAGATATATTCAGTAAGAATCTAAAAGAGAAATCAAGATTAGAATTAATACAGATTAATGCTTTAAAATTAAACTACGGCGACGTTGCCGGCAAATATGGCATAAACAAAGTTGTATCAAACCTGCCTTACAGTATTGCGGCACATCTTCTATTAAAAATCCTTCTTGAAGCAGAGAGTATTAAAAAATTACTCCTGACCATTCAAAAAGACATAGCCGGAAGGATGCTGGCTTCGCCCGGGGATAAAAATTACAGTTCTTATACAGTAAAGGCTAATTTCCTTGCTGATTTTAACTTTTGCTTTCAGATTTCGCGTAGTTGTTTTATCCCCAGGCCTTTTATTGATTCAGTGGTTATTGAAGCAAACAGAAAGGAAAATGAACTTCTAAAGAGCGATAATTTTGATATCAAAGATTTTTTTGATTTCGTAAACGGCTGTTTTTTGCACAGAAGGAAAAAACTGGTTAACTCATTATCTCAAAGCGGCAGCAGATATTGCGATAAAATGGAATTAATTATAAAATTGCTATCCGAAATCGGTAAAAATAAAAACATAAGAGCAGAGGAATTAACTCTTGAAGATTATATATATCTGTATAAAAAACTAAATACCTAATATAGGGTAAATATGCTATTATAAAGCAGGAAAAGAATGAAAAATATTATAAAATTAAGAGCTTCGGGAAAAATAAACCTATATCTAAATGTTGCAAAAAATGGCAGGACTGATGGCTATCATGAAATAAAATCCATTATGCAGAGCATAAGTCTTTTCGACGAACTTTCATTCGAAATAATAAAAAAGAACAGTAACCTTAAATCCATGGATAAGAATGGGATTTACATTACCTGCAATAATGAGGATATTCCACTTGATGAGAAAAACCTGGTTCATAAAGCAGCGGCGCTGATCTTAGACATGCATGATTTAAGGAGCAAATATTCTGTAAAAATCAATATAGAAAAACATATTCCTATATGTGCGGGGCTGGCAGGAGGCAGTACAAATGCTGCTGCAGCACTGGTTGCAATGAACGAATTATTTGGATTGAATATGGGAATATCCGGTTTAATGGATGCAGCAGGAAAAGTAGGCTCTGATGTTCCTTTTTGTGTCAGGGGAGGAACAATCCTTGCTGAAGGGAGAGGAGAAAAACTTTCAGAGCTGCCCCATCTGCCTTTTTACTGGATAGTACTCGCTACCAATGGCGAAAAATTTTTATCAAAAGATATTTATGGAAAGTTTGATTTAGTAGGAGAAGAAAAGAAGCCTATACATATGGAACTTATAAATAACATAATTGATAGAGATTTCAACAATTTCTTTAAAAAGCTGCAGAATGACCTGGAAGATGTTACAGCAATTGAAGATAAGGAAATACAGGTAATAAAAGAAAGGGCATGTAAACTGGGGGCAATTGCTACCCAGATGACCGGAAGCGGCCCCACCGTTTTTGCTTTCTGTGATGATTTAAAAACGGCAACCAGTGTATATGAAGGCCTCAGGCCGGCATCTTCAAAGGTTTTTTTAACCCATACCACACAAAATAGTCTTACTATTTTTAGTTAATATTTGTAGTTAAATTTAAGAACCGTTAAGGGAGATAATCAGAATTTTTCAATATAAAACCTCTTTTAAGTTTGAATTTTGACCGGTTCTGATATAAAATTTATTATCCTTATTGGGGAGTAGCCAAGCGGTAAGGCAACGGGTTTTGGTCCCGTGATCGGAGGTTCAAATCCTCCCTCCCCAGCCAGGCTGAAAGATTTTTACAGTTTTGCAGATTTAAGAGCACACAGGATGGTTTTTAAAGCGTGTAATTATCTCTTGCTCAGGCTCTTCACCAATTAACGGGGTAATCTATCCTAAGTAGTTTTGAATAGTATTGATATTTATCTTTATTCTAACTATATAAAGTTACTATTTCTATAAATTTATTCCAAAAATTTGATATGAATTCCGGATATTTTTTAGTTGAAAAAGTTTCCCTGTCTTTATTTATATCTTTTTCATAGTTCAGATCAATAATTTCATCTATTTCTATTACTTCTACAATATCGTGATTTTCAGTTATTTCCTGGATATCCAGCAAGTCGGATATATTGTTTATATCTATATCAAGGACGTCTGCGATTTTGTCTTTTTTAACATTAAATAATTTTTTGAAAAATTTGTTGATTTTAAATATAAAATTATCGGGTTCTTTTACCGGATTGGCGGGTTCATCATTGAATTCAATCTGGTTGTTACCCGGGTCTTCTATTTGTTCTTCCTTCTCACTTTGTAAAAAGTTTTCAGTATTTTTATTGTCTGTATCATTTATACCATTTGATTGTAAATAAATATTATGGGTAGTTCTGCTGATAAAACCATCATTATCGGTTATGGTAAGAACCACGCGGTACTTTCCGGGAGCACTATATGTGTGGGTAGCAGCTGCGCCGCTTCCCGTGCTGCCATCTCCAAAATCCCAGTGGTAATAAATAATGGTTCCGTCTTTATCAAAGGAGCCTGAGCTGTTAAAATGTACAGCATATGTTTTGAGGAAATTATACTCCATCTTTGCCCTGGGCTTTATGTTGACTCCGGGCTTTTTATCTTCTTTATTAACATTGACATTTTCCCCGGGTTTTTCATTTTCTATATTAACATTGGCATTTCCCTCAGGCTTTTTATCTTCTATGTTAACATTGGCATTTTCCCCGGGTTTCTTATCTTCTATATTAACATTGGCATTTCCCTCAGGCTTTTTATCTTCTTTGGATTTTATATTTACATTTTTATCGCAGGTATTCTGCAGGCCATCATTGTCTGTAACGGTAAGGACCACGCGGTAATTCCCGGGAGCACTATATGTATGGGTAGCAGCTGCGCCGCTTCCAGTGCCGCCATCTCCAAAGTCCCAGTCGTAGGAGACAATGGTCCCGTCTGTATCAGAGGAGCCTGAGCCGTCAAAATATACAACGTTTGTATCTGTATCTGAGAAATTATACTCCATCTTTGCCTGTGGCTTCCTTGAATCTATATTTACATTTTTATCGCAGGTATTCTGCAGGCCATCATTGTCGGTTACAGTAAGGACCACGCGGTAATTCCCGGGTGCGCTATATGTATGGGTAGCAGCTGCGCCGCTTCCAGTGCCGCCATCTCCAAAGTCCCAGTCGTAGGAGACAATGGTCCCGTCTGTATCAGAGGAGCCTGAGCCGTCAAAATATACAACGTTTGTATCTGTTTCTGAGAAATTATACTCTATCTTTGCCTGGGGACTTTTATCATCTTCAGGGTCTATATCCTCTTCAGGGTCCGTGTCTTCGCCGGATTTTATATTTACATTTTTATCGCAGGTATTCTGCAGGCTATCATTGTCTGTAACGGTAAGGACCACGCGGTAATTTCCGGGAGCATCATATGTATGGGTAGCAGCTGCGCCGCTTCCCGTACCTCCGTCTCCAAAATCCCAGTCATAGGAGACAATGGTTCCGTCTTTATCAGAGGAGCCCGAGCCGTCAAAATATATAACGTTTATATCTATATCTGAGAAAGTATACTCCATCTTTGCCTGGGGATTTTTATCATCTTCAGGGTCTATATCCTCTTCAGGGTCCGTGTCTTCGCCGGATTTTATATTTACATTTTTATCGCAGGTATTCTGCAGGCTATCATTGTCTGTAACGGTAAGGACCACGCGGTAATTTCCGGGAGCATCATATGTATGGGTAGCAGCTGCGCCGCTTCCCGTACCTCCGTCTCCAAAATCCCAGTCATAGGAGACAATGGTTCCGTCTTTATCAGAGGAGCCCGAGCCGTCAAAATATATAACGTTTATATCTATATCTGAGAAAGTATACTCCATCTTTGCCTGGGGATTTTTATCATCTTCTTCAGCATAAGTGTATTTTGGCAAATTAAATAAGACAAAGAAAGATATTACTGCAAATGTAAATATTAATAAAAAATGTTTAAGTAGTTTATTAGACTTAATTTTTATCAAAATGGCTA
>CAYRJH010000035.1:0-1877 GCA_964424685.1 uncultured Actinomycetota bacterium
ACATCACCAAAAAAAAGACAGCATTTCTAAATAAAAAATATTAGTATCACCGGATAACAGCATTTAAGACAAAACTGATTTGAAAAAAAAATAAAAATGTTTATAATAGGTTTTTGCGGTAAGAAAGTTAACCCCGGAATATGGACTTCGGGGCAGGGACCATAGAAAGGGTAATTAACCGCACAATATTAGATACGGCGCGGGGTGGAGCAGTCTGGTAGCTCGTCGGGCTCATAACCCGAAGGTCATAGGTTCAAATCCTATCCCCGCTACCAAATTTTAAGGTAGTCTTTTATATGACGGAAAAGGAACCCGGCTAATTATTACCCGGCGAAAAGCCATAGATATAGAATAATAGTTTGTATCCCGTTTAATGATTCTTTAACTGCTGCATCTCAAATCAGTAAATCCTTTTATCAAACGGATATTTTTATTAATATTGATTTTAAATTATAATTTACATATTGATTTATATATATTTTCAAAGGATGGATTTATAGTTTTATCCTTATTTAATAAATAATTAAAAGGGTTTTAAAAAGGAAACCGCAAGTTATATTTGCATGCTGAATATTTTTTTTAAAAGACATAAATGCAGATGCAAGTTCCTTATTCCGGGGAGCTTTTTAATAATCCTGGCACTTTTTTTATGTATGAATTTATGTGCCTGTACTACGTTTTCAGATATAGCAGGCTTCTTTAAGGAAAAATTATCGGCCGAAGACGAAAGGGATAAAGCGGCGGAGACCGTAGATGTGTTTTTTAATTTGCTGATAGACAAAAATTACGGGGAGGCATATGAGTATTTAAGCAGCGGCGATAGGGAACAAAGAAGTCAGGATGACTTTTCTGATGAATTTAAGGATGTTACCGGGATTGTATCTATAAAAATTAAATGGGCCGAGGTTAAAAGCAATATTGCTGTTGTAGGAATAGATTTAACGGATTTTTATGACGGGGAAGAAAAGTTATTTGAGGATATTGAAGTTTCTCTCATAAAAGAAGAAGACGGAAGCTGGAAGATAGTATTCTGGAAATAATAATTTTATAAAAATTAAAACTGGAAGGGTATAAATTGAAAGTATTATTTTTAGGGGATGTTTTTGGAAAACCTGGAAGAGAAGTTTTAAAAGCGAAACTTCCGGTCATGGTAGAGGAAAATAATATAGATTTCGTTATTGCAAACGGGGAAAATGCTGCGGGCGGAATAGGGATTACTCCGGATATATGCAAAACGCTGCTTAATATGGGAGTGGATATTGTAACATCGGGGAATCACATTTATAAAAAAAATGAGATATTGGATTATATAGAGCGGCAGCCCCGGCTTTTAAAACCTGCAAATTATCCTCCGGCAACACCGGGGAGCGGGTATCATATTATGTCTGATAAAAAAAATAATAGAATTGCCGTAATAAATATTTGCGGGAGGGTTTTTATAGATTATTTTGATTGTCCGTTCAGGACTATAGATAAAATTATAAATAATATCAGAGAAGAAACGCCGGTAATAATTGTAGATTTTCACGCTGAAGTCACTTCCGAGAAAGTTGCAATGGGCTGGTACCTTGACGGCAGGGTGAGTGCGATTGTCGGCACGCACACACATGTTCAGACTGCGGATGAAAGAATACTGCCCGGGGGCACCGCATATATTACCGATGTAGGCATGGTCGGGCCAAGGGATTCGGTTATCGGGGTAAAAAAAGAGAATATTATAAAGAGATTTCTAACTATGATGCCCCAGAAATTTACAGTTTCCGATGATAATTATTTGGTTAACGCAGTTGTAATTGATATTAATGAAAAAAGCGGCAGGGCAAATAATATAACCAGATTAAATATGGTAATTGAAAGTGTCTGATTTTTAAGCGGCG
>CAYRJH010000035.1:1977-6812 GCA_964424685.1 uncultured Actinomycetota bacterium
AAGCGACAGGATATTGATTTCCATCTCGGGCGGACCGGACTCTACTTTTTTAACGCACCTGCTTTACCTATTACGGCCGGCTCTCAATCTGACTCTTTTTGGTTTCTGCCTTGACCATATGACAAGAAACGGTGAATCTGCAAAAGATGCCATGTTTGTAAAAAAAATATGTAAAGAACTGGATATCAGATTATTTGCGGAAAAAATAGATGCCGCAAAATGGTGCAGGTTAAAAAAACTTTCTTTCCAGGAAGGAGCAAGGAAAATAAGAATAGAAAAACTGTTGGAAATTTCAGGAAAAAACAACATAGAAAAAATTGCTACGGGTCATAATGCCGATGATAATGTAGAGACTTTTTTTATGAACCTCCTGCGCGGCGCAGGAACAAGGGGACTTTCCGGAATTAAGCCGGTTGCCGGTAAGTTTATAAGACCTCTTATTGAAATCCCGAGAGAAGATATAATTTCTTATCTGAATAAAAAAAAGATATCTTATTGCGTGGACAGAACGAATGTTGAAAATATATATTTTAGAAACAAAATAAGAAATGTTCTTATGCCTTTTACAAGCAAGTATTTTGGCAGGTCCTTTAAAAAAAATATATCGAGGCTGTCCGGCATATTAAGGGATGAAGATGATTTTTTAAAGCAATATGCAGCGGCCATAGTGAAAGATATGGCTTCCATAAAGTTTAGTGAAAACAATGGAAAACCAGTCTTTATTAAAATGCCTGTCTTAAAAATAAAGGAGGAGTGGGAAGCTGTCCGGAGAAGAATTATAATGTCGGCAATAGAAATGATAAGCGGAGATCTTAAAGATATAAGCTTCAAGAATATTGAGGACATTTTAAAAATATGTGTTCCGGGGGGAGAGAGTAAAATCGTCCGGCCTGAAGAGAAAATAAGAGTTTTTAAAATAGGAGATTATATATATTTTGCTAATGCCGGCTATGTAAAATGCCTGCCGGATGAGTTTGTACAGTTTATAAAAAATAGCGAGCGTGTAAAAACAGGGAAGAAAGAAGAAAAAAAGGAAAAGGAAGTAAAAATAGGGGCCCGCTTGAAGCTGGATGATTTTAATATGGAACTTTATACTGAAATTCTAAAATATGATAAGGGCAAAATAAAAATAAATGAAACTAAAAATACGGAAGCTTTCCTGGATTATGCTAAAATCAAACTTCCGGTTAAAGTGAGAAGGCGGGAAAAAGGAGATAAATTTTTCCCTCTTGGCATGAGCGGGAAGGAAAAACTTCAGGATTTCTTTATTGATAATAAAATCCCCGTACACTTGAGAAGATTGATTCCTGTATTTATAGATAAGGAGAAAATAATCTGGGTGGGAAAATACAGGATTGATAACCGGGTGAGGGTAACTGATAAAACAAAAGAGGTTCTGCATTTAAAGTTATTTCAAAAATAGATTTAATATGATTTAATAAATCCATAAAAAACCGGAGTGATTGATGGGAATGTATAAATTAAAAAAAATCAATGGCGAAAAAGTAATGCTGTGCGGCAGCACAAGTATAAAAATACTTATTGATGAGAAAACGCTCTGTAAAAAAGTAAAAGAATTGGGCCGGAAAATTACCAGAGATTACAGGGATAGAAGCCCTGTTCTGGTGGCAGTTTTAAGGGGTTCCTTCATTTTTATTGCCGATATCTGCAGAGAAATTAAAATACCCGTTACTTTTGATTTTATGGCTGTCTCAAGTTATGGAAATTCAAGGGTAAGTTCCGGTATTGTAAGGATAACCAAGGACCTGGAATCCAGCATTGAGAATAAAGAAGTAGTAATTATAGAAGACATAGTTGATTCCGGAAGGACCTTAAATTACCTGGTAAAGAATCTTGAAGCCAGAAATCCAAAAAGTATAGAAGTCTGCGCGCTTCTGGATAAGGATGTTCCAAGGAAAACAGAAAACAGGGTTAAATATAAAGGATTTGATATTCCTAATAAGTTTGTGGTAGGATATGGTCTCGATTTTGGGGAAAAATACAGAAATTTCCCTTTTATAGGGTATATTGAAAATGAATAGTAATTATATTATTATCTAAAAAGTCATGAAAAAAGTATAAGGAGTTGTTTAAAATTTGAAGAATAATAAAGGATTTAACAGTAGAGTATTTAAAAATATCGCGTTATTAATATTACTTATAGCAGTGATGTTTTTGATCTTAAGGAATCCATTGTTTCTTTCACCTGTGGTTAAAGAGTTCAACTTAAATGAATTTGTTGAAGCAGTGGGAGAGGGCGAGATAAGCGCTTCAACGCCAATGGTGATTAAAGGTGAAGACAAAATAATAGAGGGTGAATTAAAAGATGGGGGGAGGTTTAAAGTCTCATTTCTGCAAGATTATAATATTACACAGTTACTGCTGGATAATGACCTGCCTTTTAAAGTGGATAACCAGAAACAATCAATGTGGATCCAGATTCTGGTAAGTGCCATACCTTTTATTATATTATTTGGATTGGTCTTCTTTATGATGAATCAGCTTCAGGGCGGAGGCTCTAAAGTGCTCCAATTTGGGAAGAGCAAGGCAAGATTGGTAGATAAAAGTAAAAAAAGAGTTACCTTCAAAGACGTTGCCGGAGTCGATGAAGCTGTAGAAGAATTAAGAGAAATCGAAGAATTCCTGGAAAATCCAAATAAATTTAAATCGATGGGAGCAAAAATCCCTAAAGGAGTTTTGCTTTACGGACCTCCCGGAACCGGAAAAACGCTTCTGGCAAGAGCTGTTGCAGGCGAAGCCGGCGTGCCTTTCTTTAGTATAAGTGGTTCCGAGTTTGTTGAGATGTTTGTAGGTGTGGGCGCATCCAGGGTAAGGGATCTCTTTAATCAGGCAAAAGCCAATCAGCCGGCAATAGTATTTATGGATGAAATTGACGCGGTAGGAAGACACAGGGGAGCAGGATTGGGCGGAGGACACGATGAGAGGGAGCAGACATTAAATCAGTTGCTGGTAGAAATGGATGGATTCGATGTCGACAGTACGGTAATACTGATTGCGGCTACAAACAGGCCGGATATTCTTGACCCTGCACTGCTCAGACCCGGAAGGTTTGACAGGCAAATTGTGGTAGACAGGCCCGACCTGACCGGCAGGGAGGAAATACTAAAAATACATGCGAGAGGTAAACCTCTGGATAATGGTATCAATTTAAAGACCATAGCCAAGCAGACACCTGGATTTACGGGTGCCGACCTTGCCAATCTTTTCAATGAAGCCTCTCTTCTGGCTGCAAGACATAATAAGAAGAAAATAACCATGTTTGAGATAGAGGAAGCAGTAGAAAGAGTTATAGCGGGACCCGAGAAAAAAACAAGAATCATATCAGAAGAGGAAAAGAGGATAATAGCATATCATGAGTGCGGCCATGCAATTCTTTCATATGTGCTTCCCCATACTGATCCGGTTCATAAAATATCCATTATATCAAGGGGGAGAGCCCTGGGGTATGTAATCACTCTGCCCGAAGAAGACAGGTTTTTAAAATCAAGAAAAGAGCTCATAGATAACATTACCCAGCTTCTGGGAGGAAGAGTCAGTGAAGAAATGAATTTCAATGATATAACTTCAGGAGCTCAGAACGATCTGGACAGAGCTACAAAGATTACGCGAAAAATGATTACGGAATACGGAATGAGTAAAAAGCTGGGGCCGATTACTTTCAAGGGGGAAGAAGACGAAGTATTTCTGGGAAAGGAAATTGCTTCAAGGCCTCACTATAGTGATGAAATAGCTTCGGCTATTGATAATGAAGTACGCAATATAATTATGGACAGTTACGAGAGAGCAAAGAAAATACTTATGGAGAATAAGGGAATCCTGGGCGTTCTTGCAAATGAATTAATGAAAAAAGAGACTTTAGGCAGGGAAGAAATACTTAAAGTATTATCGAAAGTAGAGAGTCATAAAGCCAGAAGATTGGAACAATTAGAAGAAGAGAGTAAAGTCTTAAATAAAAATATAAAAGTAAAAAAAACAGTAAAGAGTAAAGTCGTAAAAACGGCCGGTAAAAAATAATAGAAAGATAGAAAATAAAAGCTTTTAGCCAAGCGGGCTATTTCATTGTCCAAAATAAAACCAGACTTTTCCAATATGGCTTTCCAGTATTATCAAAAGATTAAAACGCAATACCCGGTGGAAATTGCAAATTTTAAAAATATATGACTGCCTGTCAGTAGCATGTTTTTTTAGAAATTTAAATATTTATTTATCATAATATCAATTCAGAGATAGGAGTTAGTAATTGGATAGAAAAATGATAGAAGAAGGGGTAAAGCTGATAATAAAAGGTATCGGGGAAGATATAAATAGGGAGGGCCTTAAAGGGACTCCTGAAAGAGTTGCCGAAATGTACGAAGAAATATTCAGCGGGATAGGCAAGGATCCATCTGAAGAACTGGGGCCTGTATTTGATGAAAATCATGATGAAATAATACTGGTAAAAGATATTCCTTTTTATTCGGTATGCGAACATCATATGGTACCGTTCACAGGGAAAGCGCATATAGCTTATGTTCCGAATAAAGCGGGTAGAATTATCGGCCTCAGTAAACTTGTAAGGGTACTGGATATCACGGCAAAGAGACTGCAGGTTCAGGAAAGGTTAACTTCCATAGTAGCGGATACTATTATGAAGAAAATTAAGCCGAGGGGCGTCCTCGTTATCGTTGAAGCTGAACATTTATGTATGAGTATGAGGGGAGTAAGGAAACCGGGTACATTAACCGTAACATCTGCCGTGAGGGGTCTGTTCAGGGAAAACCCGGCTTCAAGAGCCGAGGTAATGGCACTTATAAAACAAAATAAATAACATATGA
>CAYRJH010000035.1:6912-8677 GCA_964424685.1 uncultured Actinomycetota bacterium
ACAAAATAAATAACATATGAGCATGAATTGGATGATATATGGATTTTAAAATAAGGGCATTAAATATTAAAAACAGGCAGGAAGGTTTAAAGGAGTTTGAAAAAATTGGAGCCACTCCTGCCGGGTCCCGGATAATGGTGGAAAAAATATTCCCGGTATCCTTAAAAATTAGGGGCATTGGTCCTGTTGCGGCAAATATATTAAAACAGGAAATGCTTGCCAGGGGCGGAGATGTGGTAACATCCAGGAATACGCTCATAAAAGCATGCGGTAAAACGGGAGAGGACAGTAAAACTGATGTTATCATCCAGGGTACCCTGAATGATATTAAAAGCTTGATTGATAAGATAGCGGAGCAGCCTTTTGGATTAAAGGGCCTTGCCGGTGAATTAAAAGACTATCTGGACAGACTGGATAAAATCGCAAAAAGAGCCGGTTTAGCAATAGGCGAAAAAAAATTTAATCCGGATGAAGATATAATTATAATGGGTATTTTAAATGTCACACCTGATTCTTTTTACGACGGCGGTCATTATTTTGAGAAAGATAAAGCCTTCAGGAGGGTTGAGACTATAGTAAGTGAAGGAGCCCAAATAATTGATGTGGGAGGAATGTCAACAAGGCCGGGTTCCTTACCGGTGAGCTTTGAGGAAGAGATTGATAGAATCATTCCCATAATAAAATATATTAAAAAAAATTTTGACGTTTTGATATCTGCCGATACTTACAGGTCTGAAGTAGCCCGAAGAGCAATAGATGCGGGGGCACATATCATAAATGATATCAGCGGTCTTTCTATGGATAAAAATATGGCCGGGGTGATTGCTGAAGGCGGCGTTTCTGTTATCATTATGCACATTAAAGGGACCCCTGAAAATATGCAGAAAAATCCGGAGTATGAAAATGTAATTGATGAAATATATGGCTATCTTGAAGACAGGACAGATATGGCAGTAAATTCGGGAATCAAACCGGAGAAAATAATTATAGACCCGGGTATAGGGTTTGGGAAAACACTGGAGCACAATCTTGAAATAATAAACAAGATCAGTGAGTTTAAGGTTCTGGGATATCCGGTAATGATTGGAGCGTCCCGGAAGTCTTTTATAGAAGGCATTCTCGACCTGCCAGTCGGGGAGAGACTTGAAGGCAGCCTCGCGGCTGCAGTTTATTCTGTTATAAACGGGGCAGATATTTTAAGAGTGCACGACGTAGGAGAAACTGTGAGAGCGGTCAAGGTTGCAAGAAGCATTATTAATGGATTTTAGAATTATCCTGATATTTTTTTTGAAATGTTTAAAATAATAATAAAAAATCTAAATTTATTCGGATATCACGGGGTTAAAGAGAGCGAGAAAGAAGACGGCCAGAATTTTTGTTTTAATATTGAAATCTTAATGAGCAGAAGTAACTTTCCAGATAGCGATAATTTAGAAGATACTTTGAATTATTCCGAAGTAATAGAACTTATAAAAGATATAAACAGCAGCCGGAGCTTCAATCTTCTCGAAACATTATCCCGGACAATAGCCAGCAGGATAATGGAAATGTCATCCATGGCAGAGAGAGTAACCGTGAAGATAGAAAAGACATCCCCGCCTATAAAAGAAAACCTTGAATCCGTGGGAGTTGAATGTGTACTGGATAGAAGAAACTTGAAAAACAACGGTAAAAGTGACAATAAGAATGGCAGCGAGAGCGAACCGGAGCCGGGCGAAGTAGATGTTTATATGTCTCTCGGGTCGAATATCGGGAATAAGGAGAG
>CAYRJH010000035.1:8777-11881 GCA_964424685.1 uncultured Actinomycetota bacterium
AAAAAACCTTGCTTTTTTAATAAGACGGTGCTACTTTATTTTAAAATAGTAACACACTATCTAAGAGGGCATTATGCATATTCCTGACGGGTTTGTTGACATCAAGACCGCAATTTCTTCCGGGGTGGTTTCCGCGGGCGGTCTGGCTGTGGCAATCTATAAGGCGAAGAGTTATTTCAAGGCAAAAGTCATTGCCCTTATGGGCGTCATAAGTGCGTTGATCTTCGCTCTGCAGATGATCAACTTTTCAATACCGGGTGGGACTTCGGGCCACCTGCTTGGAGGGGCGCTTGCGGCAATAATCCTTGGACCGCATGCCGGGGCCGTTGTTATAACGGTAGTCTTGATAGTACAGGCATTTATTTTTATGGACGGCGGCATAACAGCGCTGGGCGCCAATGTATTTAATATGGCTATTATCGGTGTCTATGGTGCTTACTTGATTTACTGGCTGATTTTAAAAATATCAAAATCAAAAACTTTCTTTTACGTTGCAATTGTACTGGCATCCTGGCTTTCAGTAGTCGCTGCCTCCTTTTTTGCGGCGCTTGAGCTGGGAATCTCGGGCACTTATGCCATGGGAATAACGCTAAAAGCAATGACAGGCGTTCACGCAATAATAGGTATCGGTGAAGCAATAATTACGGTAGCCGTGATTGCTTTTATAGATAAAGTAAGACCGGACCTTATTCTTACCAGGAAAGGAGATCTACAGTGACAGATAAAAAAAATTACACCTTTGTGCTCGTGGGAATAATTGCAGCACTTATAATTGCCATGTTTATATCTGTATTTGCATCATCTTTTCCTGATGGACTGGAAAAGGTTGCTGAAAATATGGGATTTATAGATAAGGCCCACGAAGTGATCCCTGAAAGTGCTTTTATATTGCCCGGTTATGTTTTTGGCGGTGTGGAGAGTGAACTGTGGGAGACGTCCCTTGCGGGTCTTATAGGGGTGCTGGTTATCCTTGGTATCTTCGGGATTATATATTTAATTTACATGGCTGCACGCAGGAAACAACAGCAGTAATAATTATTTTGCGGGCAATATATTGTAAGGTTTTTAAAATTTAAAAGAATAGAAAGATTTTAATCAATTGGGTAATATTCTGAATATCAGGCAAAAATTAATAATAACGCTTGTAAATATTTTCTTTATTGTAAGTGTGGGAAATGGCCGTTTTTTAATACTTTCCTTTTTTTCGCTGACTTCTGTAATAATTATATTATTGTTTTCTCCTGATATTAAAAAGCTTATTAAAAGAGTCTTAATAATATTTTTATATCCCCTTTTTGTTTCTATTTTTATTCCATTTTTGAGCGAGGGCAGTGAAATTGCGAGAATCGACCTTAAGATATTTGACCTTGTTATAACTGATAATGGGCTTACGGTTTTTATTACCGTGCTTATAAAATCATTTCTTTCGGTTCTGCTTATGGCCTCGCTGCTTTTATCGAGCAGTGAGATGGAACTTCTAAGCGGACTTAGGAAGATACATTTTCCCCGCATAATAGTATCCATAATTTTTTTAATGTACAGGTATATTTTCTTAATAATAGAGGAATCCAGGGCGGGCCAGATGGCCATAAAAGCAAGGGTATTTAAAAGGCGCTCGTACGGCGCCATAAATAAAAAACTGGCGCATCTTATGAGTAATTTATTCATCAAATCCATAAGTAGAGCGGAAAATGTATATAGATCCATGGAGAGCAGGGGCTTTGACGGGAATTTTTACATGGTTGAAACTGCTGAAGGGGTAAAAATTCCTGCAAATATTATACTCCCGGTTTTTATACTGCTTCCGGTATCGTTAAAGATCTTTGAACTTTGTAATTTTTTTTAAAAAGCGCTTCTTTTATAAAATAAAACTAAAAAAAACTTGAGCCGCAAATATAAATTTTTGATTATTTGTATAAATAAATATTTCTAGATATTTTACTCAAATTATTTTAATATAACAGGCCCAAAAAGGATAGATTGGAAATGAATAAGGCAGGGATAATAGAAGTAAAGAATTTACATTACAGGTATCCTGTAAACAAAAGGTTAAGCGGAAGCAGAAACGGTTATAAAGAAGTTTTAAAAGGAGTAAGCTTTTCGGTTAAAAAAGGGGAAAATCTTTCGGTGATCGGTCCGAATGGTGCCGGAAAATCGACTCTTATGCTTAATATTGCCGGCCTTCTGGAAAGAGAGGGCAGAAGCGGTGAAATATTTATAGAAGGATTAGAACTGAATGATAAAAACATTTATGAAATCAGGGAGAAAATCGGATTTGTTTTTCAGGACCCCAACGACCAGTTATTCTCAGTTAAAGTTTTTGATGACGTAGTTTTTGGCCTTATAAACTGCTTAAGTAAAAGAAAAGACAGGCGGGCAATGGATAAAAATTACCTTGATAATAAAGTAAAGGAAGCTTTAAGAAAAGTGGGCCTTACAAATATAGAAAATGAGATGCCCCATTTCTTAAGCTTTGGAGAAAAAAAACTTGTATCCATGGCAACGGTATTATCCTATGACCCCGGGATACTTATCCTGGACGAGCCTGCAAGCAACCTGGATCCTAAAAACAGGGCTAATTTTATAAACCTGGTCAGGAATATTGGAAAAACTGTCCTTATTGCCACCCATGACCTTGATATGGCATATGAGCTATCGGATAGATGCATTATCTTAAATCAGGGAAAAATTGTATGTGATGGCGACACTAAAAATATTTTAAGTGATAGTGGACTGCTTATAAAAAATAACCTTGACTTGCCTTTAATGTTAAAGGGAACAGGAATCTAAAAATAATCTTATCTTAAAAAATTCATTCATTCTCAGCAATAGAGCCCGCACCTCATGCTATAAAGTTTACAGCTTTTTTTATTTATTTATTGTTATAATGTATTAATATTTATTATACTTTATTTATATATATATTTCTCTTGACTTTTATATAATTTTTTGTTAACCTATCAATTAATTTTTATATTAAAGTTATTTTGAAAATTTAATTTTATTAATAGAGACGATGATTTACATTCTGTTATCTGGGCACTTTGGAATGTAGGGAGTCAGTAGTGCAACCGGCTTAAAAGCCGGTTTTTTTATACAAGAGT
>CAYRJH010000036.1:0-4139 GCA_964424685.1 uncultured Actinomycetota bacterium
TAAAATTACACAAATCGCTTTTATAAATATAGAAAAAAAGAAGTATAGTTTTTTACAAATCTTTTTAATACCGTATTTTTCTTTTAGCTCTTTTATCCTGTTGTAGGAACTACTTATTTCTGCTTCTGTTATTTTTCCTTCTATTACAGCTTTCTTTAATGATTCCATATCTTTAGCTTCAGTATAAATAAAACAGTCCAGCGCTTTTGCCTCAAATCCGCCTTCAGCTGATTCTTTTATAATAAATATTATTTCGGTCATATGAATTCACCATTTTTGTTTTAATAGTAAGTTAAATTCTGCATAACAAATTTGCCATAATTAAATTTAAAAATAAAATGCTGGTTAAAAAGTCCTTGACATAATGTATATAATAATATACATTATGTTCATTATTATATACATTGGTTCATTATTATATAACCCGTGTAGAACAATAAATCAATATATATTATATAAGGATTTAAATTGAGAATTCAAATAATATGTCAGTAAAAAAAGAATTAAAACTTAAAAATAACTTGCGGAAGTGCCGTTTCGAACATAACGAGATTTCCCAGCAGGAACTGGCAAATGCAGTAGGAGTGACCCGGCTTACAATTCATTCTATAGAAAAGGGGAAATTTAATCCTTCAATATCTCTGGCACTAAAAATAGCGGGTTTCTTTAAAAAACCGGTGGAGGAAATATTTTATCTCGGGGAAGACTAAATAAAGGAGCATAAATAATGAAAAAACTGTTAAAAATAAGCAATAATGTGACTTTTACCTTATGTTTAATTTCAATTGCGGGTCTTATATTTACAAATGTATTCTTTCTAATGCTCAGGAACGTGATTATCGATCTGGGAGATGTTGAGAGTTTTATGAATAATTTTTCAGTTCCGGTTGCAGTATTATATATATTCTTTTGTTTTTCCCACTTAGCGGCTATTTTTTCTCTGATCTTGCAGTTAAATTTTTTTAAAAGGGATAACTTCCTTCGTTCCTTTTTATTTTTTACAGGCGTTACTTCTTTTTTGATGTTATTTGGAGATTTTGCACTCGCAAGTGACATTTCAAAGGAATATATTTTTGGATTACCCGGTGAGTTTAACATCCTGTTTTTCAGCCAGGCGCTTCATTTTCTTTTTTATATCCTTATGGTTATTTTACTTATACTGGTAAGGAGGTCGGGGTGGAAGGAGAGTGAAGAAATAGTTCTAAAAGATGATTCAATATTTATTAATGCGCAGTATATCGGGATATTGAGTGGAATTTCAGGTTTGACCCTGATTACAATTTTTTCCGTATTATGTCTGACAGTTTATCCGCTGCCATCATGGGCCGTAGATGCAGGGATAATTGTAGTAAGTTTAATGGCTGTAATTCCGTATATCCTGATAGTTTTTTTCTGGCTGATAATCAAACTCAAGGAAGGGGTAAGCGAATGGTATGATGAGAAACAGTATCAGGATATTACAAAAGCAAGCATGATCACTCTGATATTATCTGTAATGATAATGGCCGTAATTTTTGTTTTGCAGAGTGTCGGAGGTGTCTTTAGCTTCTTTAACGAAATCTGGTTTCCTTTTTATATATTCCTGGTGTTGCTTTTATTCTCGGCAGGCACTTTATATTTCAGCAAAGACTACGGGCTGGTTTCTAAGGAAGGTATTAATATAGAAAAAAGAAATAAGAATTTAGGGCTTGCTGTTTTAATAACCGGTTACCTGACCCTGATATTCTGGCTGCTGGCAATATTTGTAGGTGTGGAAACAGGCATAGGCTGGAAAAGTTATATTGTAATTGGATCATTCGCGTTGCTGGCGGCTGCTTCGGGTATATTATTCCTGCTCAGTTTGATTTTTAATACCATAGAATCAAAGAAAAGCAGTCATATATCAAAGGGGATGATACTTACACTGATAAGTCTTCCCCCGGTAGTTTTTATTTATATGGCAATATTAATAAAAGCTTTAACAGAAGGGCACTAGTAATATTTATAACCCCTGGCTATACACTCCTGGTTATCCAGATCTTTTTACAAAAATTTTTTATAGCTGATTATAGATATCCCGATTAATATAACAACCTGTTTGGATTTATGATATTCCGGCATGCGGCAGAGTGTAATGAAAAAAGACTTTACGAAGTGGATGATTAAAACTAAAATATAATACCAGATATAAAATGAACACTAAACAGGAAAATAGAAATTCTTCTAAAAGACAAATTAAGTATCGCTGGAGATCTTTGTGCTACTCATTTAAATATGCAATAAGAGGTATTGCAAGGGTTTTAAAAGCCGAGAAAAGTTTCAGGATACAGTTATTATTGGGAACCTTAACTGTTATCGTAGGTTTCTTATTCCGTATTTCCCCGACTGAGTGGTTATTTGTTATATTAATGATTTGTATAATACTTTGCCTGGAAATGATAAATACAGCTTTTGAGCTGATAATAGACCTGGTAACGGAAGAATATAAAATAATTGTGGAACACATTAAAGATATTGCCGCAGGCGCGGTTTTGATTGCATCTTTTACCGCACTCATTATCGGGTTAGCGATATTTATACCCTACTTTATAGCACTATTCCAATGATTTACTGGTAAATTTACTGGTAATTACTATGAAAATAAATATTTCTAAAAAATTTTTACAGGTTTTACCGGCAGTCCCGTGTCTTTTATGGATAGCATCCGGGGCAATCTATAATACAAATATGCAGTTTTGGTTTATTGAGTAAAAACATATAATTTAGAATTTATAGTGAAATATATAGTTATTTATATATAATAGCAGTAATTGTTTTAAGCATTAATTAGCTGGAGGAAAGATATGACTGGGCCAAATCATTATAATATTGCAGTTATACCAGGAGACGGTACCGGACCGGAAGTTGTAAAGGAGGGCAAAAAGGTTCTTATGGCTGCAGGCAGAAAACATAACATAAGTTTTGAATTTACCGGGTTTGATTTTGGGGGAGAAAGGTATTTAAAAACAGGAGAAACACTCCCGGATTCTGCCATTGAAGAACTTAAGAAATTTAAAGCGATATTTCTTGGAGCTATCGGGCACCCGGATGTACCACCCGGAATCCTTGAGGTCGGGGTTTTATTAAAATTAAGATTTTCCCTGGACCAGTATATAAATTTAAGACCTGTAAAACTTTACCCCGGTGTTGATTGTCCGCTAAAAGATAAGAAACCGGAAGATATAGATTTTGTAGTGGTAAGAGAAAATACAGGCGGGCTTTACACAGGTCATGGCGGGGTATCAAGAGAAGGTACTCCCTACGAGGTTGCAACCCAGGTAATGGTTTATGACAGACAGATGGTCGACCGTTGCCTGAAGTATGCTTTTAACCTTGCAAAAGCCAGAAAGGAAGAAGGAAAACCCGGGAAGCTTACTCTTGTAAATAAGACAAATGTGCTGACATATGTTGGAGATCTGTGGTACAGAGCATTTATGGAAATGGCAGGGGACTTTTCTGACATTAAAACTGATTATAATCACATAGATGCTGCCTGTATGTGGGCTGTAAAAAATCCTGAGTGGTATGATGTTATGGTTGTACCCAATATGTTTGGAGATATAATCACCGACCTTGGGGCGATGATACAGGGCGGTATGGGAATTGCTGCCGGAGGCAATATAAACCCCGAAGGGACATCCATGTTTGAACCTATAGGCGGATCTGCACCAAAATATACCGGGAAAAATGTAATAAATCCGCTTGCAGCAATAGAAGCAGGGAGAATGATGCTGAATCATCTTGGAGAGAACGAAGCAGCAAAATCTATTGAAAAAGCAGTAGCTTATACCTGTACAAAAATAAAGAGTTTAAGCGCAGGCAAAATGGGTTATAGTACAAGCGAAGTAGGGGATATGGCAGCTGGATATATCACCAGTAATTAAATACCGCTGTTTTTTAAAGTAATAAATCTACTCCTGATGCATATCCAGGAATTTAAAATTCTAATTACCTGTTTTATATAGAAAAGACCAATAAAGAAGTTCTTACCTGCAGGCAGTTTCATAAGATAAGGAATTTTTACTGTTCAATGATAGATTTTATGGCTTTTAGGATCATCTATTAAATCCAGATGATCTTTCTCATGGACATCATATCTTCTATCTTTCCAGCGCACTCCT
>CAYRJH010000036.1:4239-5307 GCA_964424685.1 uncultured Actinomycetota bacterium
TATAAAAATAACTACTGCAAGAGTTAATACATTATTGCCGAAAGCGGCAAGCATAAACTTTGAAAAACCTGTTATAAGCTCACCGAAACTTCTATACATCTTGCAGTGTATGTTTCTACTTCCATCAAAAATCATAAATTTATATCCATGCCTTTTTACCTGCTTTGAGATATGTATATCTTCAAGAATTTTATTTTTTATTGATTTGTGCCCGCCAATTTTTTTATAGACATTATTTTTGAATAATAAGCACTGGCCATTTGCAGTACTGAACAAAGGGTTTTTTGATATCTTTACCGGAAGCAATGGCATAAGGCTTAAGATTCCAAAATGGACCCACATAACCACCATTCTTTCATGCAGGGTTACCATTATCTGTCTTGGAATTGCGGACAGGGCATCCAGGTTATTTTTTATAAGGCAGCCAAGTATATTTGAGACGGAATTTTTGAAGTGTAGTGTGTCGGCATCTGTAAAAAACAGATATTCGCCTTTTGCGTGTTTTGATAACTGCCAGCAGGCATAACTTTTTCCAAGCCAGCCGCTTATTAATGGTTTACCGGTAATCAGTTTTACCCTGCTGTCTTTTTCTTCCAATTGTTTTACGACTGATGAAGTAGTATCACTGGAATTATCATCCAGTACCAGTATTTCGATATCAGGGTAATCCTGTTTCAGCAGCGATGTGATGCATCTTTTTATATTAAATTCTTCATTTCTGGCAGGAATCAGTATTGACACTAAGGGAGGTGATTTTCTTATATTTTCGGGGAGTACGTAATTAGCCGTGTTTTTAAATACTATGTTATTAATAACAAAATTCAGTAAAAACAGGGTTAAAATTCCCGTAATGATATACTGGTATAATAGAAATTTATCCATAATTATTGGGAAAAATTATAATAAAACTCCAAATAAATTATAATATATCTTAAGGTATGGATTAATAAAATACAAGCAATAATATGCAAAAATTTGATATTCTAAAATTTTAAAGTCAAATAAATCCTTTGTAAATCTTATAGTATTAAAAATCTTATTTTTATTCTGTATGCTAACTATATTTAT
>CAYRJH010000036.1:5407-11282 GCA_964424685.1 uncultured Actinomycetota bacterium
TAAATCTTATAGTATTAAAAATCTTATTTTTATTCTGTATGCTAACTATATTTATTCTGCAGATTTTTATATTTATATTATTTTGTTACGGCCGCTAATATTTTATCAGTTTATTGGAACTTGAAATCTCATGGTAATATTCACCTGATTCCTTTATTTTCCTTCTTAAATCCGGAGAATTATAATCTACAGAGACCAGGCCGAATCTCCTGGATGGACCATGGGCCAGCTCGTAATTATCAAAAGTCGACCAGTGAAAGTAACCCCTGACATCTATTCCCTCATCAATGGCCTTTTTTATATAATATAAATGATTGTAGAGATTTTTAATTCTAAATTTATCATTATTTGTACAGGTTCCATTTTCTGTAATAATTATTGGTTTCGAGTATTTTTTATGGAATTTTTTTATTAAATAATAGATACCGGGCGGGTAAATTTCCCACATGTCATCATATTCGAGTCCGAGTCTATCAAGGATCCTTCTTCCCCTTTCTTCATAAGCTATAACAGGATGTTTTGAAATTAATATTCTTCCGTAATAACTGAATCCGATATAGTCTGTTTTCCCGTCTCCGGCAAATAACTCATGAACGTGTTCAAACATGTAGTAGTCCATGAACCACCTTAAAAAATTTTGCCAGACTGATCTTTTATCCAGGGTTTGAACAAACATAGAGGCCTGTGATATTCCTACTTCTATGTGAGGATAATTCTTCTTTACATAATCATAAACAATTCTGTGAGCTTCAGACATGTTACTTAAAACTTTATATCTCAAGAATGGATTGGTTCTTTTCGGGGGGAATTCTTTTAAAATATATGCCATAATAGCGTATGCGGCCGGTTCGTTAAATGTATTCATATAATCAATATATCCCGAAAAGATATCAAGCACCCTTTTTACATAATCAAAATATATTTTAAAAGATCCTCCGGCAGTCCAGCCTCCTTTTTTAGTAAACCACAGAGGATTGGAAAAATGGTTCAAGACAAGCATTATCTTTATATTTTCGCTTTTCAGAGTCTTAAATATTTCCATATAGTGGGCTCTAGCTTCATCATCAAAAGAGCCGTAAGCGCTCCTTTGAAGTCTGGACCAATCCATGCTGAAGCGGTAGGCATTTCCTAAATATGATATAAACTTTAAATCTTCTTTATATTTCCGGTAGTGGTCTATGGCGAGGTCAAGTTTTGTTTTATCAGCCCCTATAAAATCTTTCCACTCTGTATACCCGGCGCCTTCTATCTGGAAAGCTGATGTTGAGGTCCCAAAAATAAAATTTTCCGGAAAACTTAAGTCATTCATTTAATAAAAATAATATTTCCTTTATTAATTATTATAATCATCAGATTTAATGCCGCAATTCTTATGAAATTAATTATGGTGTATAATATATTATAAAACATTTTTAATAAACATATTATAAAATTGGAATAAGCGAGGTTATATGCGAAAGAATAAGCTGCTTTTAATTTTTGTATCCGTTGCTGTAATCTGCCTTGTAAGCATGTCCGCTCAATGTGGTATTAAGAGAGAAGCTCCCACTGTTAAGCTGGAGATATATGACGGGCCTGATTATTCGGAATCTGATAATATGTGCTACTACCGCGTAGAAGCTATATTTAGCGGTACTCCCGAACCTGATATCGAGTTCAATGAAGATGATAATGTCAATCAGCATGGGTCTGGTAAAGTAGAAGTGGGAGTAGAAGTTGGCAGCTCTTACACTCTGGTAGTTGCCGCTACTAATCAAGCCGGTACAGCAACAGCTTCTATTACTCTTCCGGGTGAATGCGGGGAAAAGGTTTCAGAGGAGGAAGAAGAAGCACCAGCAGAAGAGGAAGAGGAAGAAGAAGAAGAGGCACCAGCAGAAGAAGAAGAAGAGGAGGAGGAGGAAGAAGAAGAAATAGTAACAGTAGCTCCTACAATAGCTCTTGAAATATATGAAGGACCGACACCTGCTGATGGATTATGTTTCTACAGGGTTAAGGCAACAGTTACCGGGACCCCGGCCCCAGCTGTTACATGGAGCAAGGATGACAGTGGCGGTGCATGGGGAACAAAAAAGGCCCAGGTCAATCTCAGCAGTCCGAGTGAAACATATACGCTGACTGCTACAGCTACAAATTCTAAAGGAACTGCTACTGCATCAATTGCGCTTACCTGGGGATGTCCCGAGCCGGCACCTGAAGCAACGGAAGCAGATATTCCAGTAGCTTTAAATCAAGGAGGATATATAGTATGGAGCGATATTGTAAGGTATCCTCATGATAGTATGTTTGCCGGTGATTCCGATACAGATAAACAGTGCAGGGGATATATGAGTTTTAATATTAGCGGGCTGGCCGGAGTTACAATCGAAGAAGCTAAACTATCCATGAGCCCGGAGCAGATATGGGGCGACCCTACTTTTCTTGGGTCTCTCTGGATCGATGCCGTGGACTGGGGATCAGATCCGCTGGTAATGGCAGATTTTAACATAGCGCCATATGTAGCTATTAAATCATTTAATAATTCGGCGATTACCTGTACCGATACAAAATTAAAGACTGAACTGCAGAAAGCTATTAATGATGGGAAATCAAGATTCCGTATAAGAATTAGATTTACAACACCAGGGACTGATTCCGATGCACAGTGGGACGGCTGGGATTATCTGATAGAAGACGTAGTTCTACATATTGCTTATACTTCATAGGAAATACGGAGATAATTAGTATAAAGAAATAAAATGAGCGAAGAGAAATCTTCGCTCATTTTATTTATGCATTCAAAATAGAATCTCTTGATACGTTTATCCTATTCACAAAATACCCTTACTGTTTCTTTGCCTTCAACATTTACTGTGAGATTATTAAGCTGTGTGACAAGATCATCAAAGTCTTCTGGCTTGATCTTTGTAAAATCTGCTTTTCTCCCTTTTTGTTAAAAATTAGATAGATTAAAATTTACTGCGTGATATATAAATTCTTTAATGATTAAATATATATAAGTATTATTAAATATATTGATAATAGTTT
This sequence comes from uncultured Actinomycetota bacterium, assembly GCA_964424685.1. Classification (GTDB taxonomy): domain Bacteria; phylum Actinomycetota; class Humimicrobiia; order Humimicrobiales; family Humimicrobiaceae; genus JAQVEM01. Next base: position 8,432 of record CAYRJH010000036.1, read on the forward strand.
GTATATTTGTTATTATAATTACTGATTTTAATTTATTTAATTATAAAAAGAGGTGTGGTATGAAAAGAACTATCCCCAAAAAAATGCTGGTAGGTGTTTTACTTATTATGTTACTGACTTCACTTGGATTTTTAGCAGGTTTTACATACCCGGAGTATCCGATAAATAAAGATATGGTGACGTATAATGACGAGGGTCCGGAAGAGCAGGATGAAGAAGATGAATTAGAGGGAGAAGAAGCAGCTGAAGAGGATGAAACAGGATACTGGGTTTGTGGAGAATGCGGTTATGTTTATGATACTGAGGAAGGAGACCCAGAAGAAAATATAGAACCCGGTACACAGTTTGAAGACTTACCTGATAATTGGGTTTGTCCCGAATGTGGTGCTTCAAAGGATGAATTTAAAAGTGAAGATGAAGAGAAGCAGGAAGAAGAGGGCAGGCTTGCCCATCTTAAACATGTCCTTGCAATGAGGTTAAAACATATTTTGGTTTTGCAAAGAGTAATTGAAAAATTGACTTCCAAAAATCCTTTGCACCCCTCAATACCGGCACTCCAGCATGCTTTACAGTCAAGCTCGAAGTCAATACAAAAAGCTCTGGAGGCAGTTGGCGGTTATGAAGAAAATATAAATAATCCTGATGATGGCAGTAATAACGATGAAGATAACAATACAGATTTAGAGAATCAAAATGGCAAAGCCAAAGAAAAAGATATAACGAAAGGCGATAATTCAAAAGAAAAGAATGATACTGGCTTAGATAAGAAGAATGAGAATAAGAACAAAGAAAATAATGGTAAAGGTAAAGAAAATAACGGCAAGGGCAGAAATAAATAAATATTACTAAAAAATAGACTCTAGAGAATAAAGGCTCCGGCAAACGGAGCCTTTATTCTTATTTATGTTGATTATTACAAGCTTCTTTATTTTCATTATAATTGGAACCTATAATTTTATATTACTTAATTAAATTAATTCTAATAATATGTTAATCTTATTGAATTATTTTAGATAGTCTCATCATGTTAATATTAATAAATTACAGAAAGGAAATAATTGAAAAGATTATTATTAATATTATCAGTAATTATTATTTCTCTTGCTGCTGTATTAAGTTTTGGCTGCGATGAATCTAAACTAAGCGGGACCTATGAAGGGACTTTACCTTGCGCCGACTGCCCTGGTCTTCAAACTCTCATAACTTTTAATCCCGATGGTACTTTTTATATGGAGGAAACTTATCTTGAAAGAAGCGATAAGCCCATAGTTACAAATGGAAAATGGGTTCTCAGCGGAGATATAATTACATTTACTGCAGGCGACTATGAGTTTAAGTATAAACTTATTTCCGAAAAAGAAATAAGGTGGGCTCCAGGCGGTGAAGAAATTACCGGCACTGCTCTTAATTGGTCTCTTTATCAAAACTTTGAAAAATGAAACTTTCAATTAAAATAAAATTATCGGTAACGATGACCTTGCAGTTTATGGCAGTAGGTGCGGTAATTCCCGTACTAAGTTTATATTTAAAGGATTATTTGCATCTCAATAGCTTTCAGGCCGGTATTATTATGGCAATATCGTCTGTTGCATCTTTCGTATCACCGGTAGTCACATCGTTCATTGCGGATAAAATCATAAGTGCTGAAAAACTATTTACAATCTGCCAGTTTATCGGTGCAGCCGTCATGGGTTTCCTTGCTTTCCAGAGAAATTTCTTTAGTGTTTTATTTCTATACCTGTTTTATTCATTAGTCATGGGCCCGACTATAGCTTTGATAAACGCTATTATATTCCATAGTTCTTCGAGTGAGCAAAATACGAATTATGGTTTCTTAAGAGTCTGGGGGACGGTTGGATGGGTAATCGCAGCATGGGGGTTTTATTTCTGGCTTGACCGGTACCCGGAAAGAATTCCGGATATTCTGATATTTTCCTGTATAACCACTTTTACACTTGGTCTTTTTTCACTGGCATTTCCTAAAACGAGGACAATAATAAAAACAAAAAGCTTTATTCCTATTGAATCTTTTAAATTAATCATTAAACCTGAAATATTATTTATATTATTGTATGGTTTCCTTTTAAACCTGACTGATAGGTATTTTTATTATGGCGCGGCACCTTTTTTAAAAAGCATTGGTTTCGCGAATAAATATTTAATGCCTGCATTGAGTCTTGGACAGATATCGGAAATTCTGGCGATGTTGGTTACCGGATTTTTTATCAGGAAATTTAGTTACAGAGTAGTTATTATTTTTGGGCTCACTATGCAACTATTGAAATTTATAGCTTTGTTTGTTGGATATCCGGTTGGTTTTGTACTTATGGGGTTGTCTGTGCACGGATTTGCATACGCGTTCTATTTTGTCCCATCTATAATTTTACTCGACAGCTACTGCAGTAAAACGGCAAGGACGGGAGTACATCAGCTGATAACGATATTCACTATGGGTCTTGGTAATCTGGCAGGAAATTTAATTGCCGGAGCGGTTATGGGTTTTGTAACTGTTAATAATATAGTTAGTTATCAAAAATTCTGGCTTGTTCCAATAATAATAGTGGTGGTAAGTTTTATAATACCTATATTTTTTATTAAACAAAAAGATAAAGATAAGATAAATGCACAGAAGCTTGAGCCATTGTAATTATGAATAAATTTTCATTAGGCTCGCTATTATAAAATTATATTATCTACTTCAGTTTAAAGTGGCATATTATTTTTAAAATCTTTTGTGATAAAATTTGTGATTTAATAAAATAACAAAATTCCAAAAGAATTATTCTAAAAATGAATATTTTTGCAGGATAATTTTAGTTTATAAATTGTGTGAAAAAATATTATGATAGCC
>CAYRJH010000037.1:0-1380 GCA_964424685.1 uncultured Actinomycetota bacterium
GGCCCCATCATTATGAAAGCTTTACTGTGCTACAGTCAGGATGAATTTAAACTGGTAGAAATAGACAAGCCCGGGATAACGGAAGATGAAATGTTGATTGAAATGCTGTATACGGGTTTGTGTGGTTCCGACATCGTAAAGATAATGGATCCTGAAGTGAAAAAACCCGCTGTTTTTGGTCACGAGGTGGTTGGAAGAGTAATAGAGACCGGGAAGAATGTAACGGAGTTCAGAAAAGGTGATATGGTTGTAACGGCCCACCATATACCATGCTACAAGTGCCATTACTGTCTGCACGGAAATCATTCGATGTGCAGGCATTTTAAAGAAACAAATATATATCCGGGATCGTTCTGCCAGTATATAAAGCTGTCAAAAGAACATGTGGACCATACTACTTTTAAAATCCAGCCGGGTTCCGATCTTCTGGAATTATTGTTTGTAGAACCGCTGGCATGCTGCATAAGGGCTATGGATAAAATTAAAATTTTAGATAATGACGTTTTTGCAGTGGTAGGAGCAGGAACTATCGGGGTGTTATTTATGCAGCTTATCAGTTTATCAGGGGGGAGGGTTGTAGTAATTGATCCCGATGAAAAAAGGTTATCACTGGCGGGCAAGCTGGGAGCGGAACATACCATAAACCCGTTAAAATATAATATACACGACAAAATTAGAAGTATCACTCCTGAAGGTATTGATACAGCAGTGCTTTCCGTTACAAATAAAGATACGCTGGGTGAAGCTCTCCTGTATATAAGAGACGGGGGAACAGTCATTATTTTCGGGGCTTCAGGAAAAGAGAGTAAAATAGAGGTTGATTTTGAAAATATATACAAAAGAGAACTTTCGATTGCAAGCTCTTACTCGGCTACTCCCGAAACACTGAAGAGGGCTTATAATATAATAACTAAAAAAGAAATAAAATTATCGCCTCTGATACCGGAAGTAATGCCGCTTTCTGATTTCAAGAAAGGTCTGGACCTGATGCTGCAGAAGAAAATATATAAAGCCATTTTTAAAATCTGAAAAATATATGGATGCAGGATACGGCTCAGGAAAAATTCCCATAAATATTAAATATAGTTTATTATATATTTATAATATTATTATACCTGGAAATATTATTAACTATAAAAACCGGGCTTAAATAATAAATTTAGTTTTTTAAATAATTATGTTTTTAGATGAAGCAAAAATTAATATAAAAGCAGGAAACGGCGGGGATGGCATGGTTGCCTTTTTCAACTTAAGAGACGGGAGAAAGAAAATTCCCAGTGGAGGAAGCGGTGGAAAGGGCGGCAATGTAATTATAAAAGCATATGAAAACCTGAGTACTTTATATGGATTTAAAAAGAAAATACATTTCAAAGCGGAAAA
>CAYRJH010000037.1:1480-3091 GCA_964424685.1 uncultured Actinomycetota bacterium
AAAATAGCCGACTATCCTTTTACAACATTGACCCCAAATTTAGGTGTGGTGACTGTAGATGATGAAGACTTCGTAATAGCTGATGTCCCTGGACTTATAGAAGGGGCCCATAAGGGCACGGGTCTGGGGGATAAATTTTTAAGACATATAACCAGGTCTATTTTCCTGGCATTAGTCCTTGATGGGCAGAGAATCATTGATGAAAGAGAAGACATTATAGAGACCTTCAATGTTTTAAGAGAAGAAATAAGGTTATATAATATTGATTTATACAATAAAGATTATATTGTCCTGATTAATAAGATTGACTTAATCCCGGATAATGATAAGTTAAATAAAATAAAAAAGATACTCGAGCGCAGGAGCGGCAAAAGCGTTCTGGCAATATCGGCAGTTACAGGCCATGGCCTTAATGAGATGGTACGGCATCTATACGGAAAATTAACCGTATACAGAAAAAAAGTCTATGACAGCAAACTATTAAAATCTGGAAAGTCCGACAGAGTAAAAGTCTATAAATTAAGCGGCAAAGACGAGGAATGGGAAAAATTTGAAGTCGAGAAGAAAAACGAGGAATATATTGTTAAGAATAAGAAACTGGAAAGGCTTGTAGCTATGACTGATCTGGAAAATGAAGAAGCGCTTGATTATTTAAAATATAGACTGGAGAAAATTGGCGTGGGTGACAGATTAAAGAAAATGGGCATAAAAGAAGGAAGTACCGTTATAATCGGAAAGCTTGTTTTTTTACTTGAAGAATAAGTTTTATTTAAGGAGAAAGTAATTGGAAATAGATAGAAATAAATATCTTAAAGGTATTAAAAAAATAGTTGTAAAAATCGGGTCCAGCAGCCTGACTTCTGAAAGGGGAGGGCTTGATAGGGTCAGTATAAAAAGATTCGTCGATGAAGTAAGTTCGCTTGCCGGAAAAGGAATGGAAATAATAATAGTTACAAGCGGTGCAATTGCCGCTGGTCTGGAAAGCCTGGATGTAATAGAAAGACCCCGGGATTTAACCCTTCTTCAGGCGGCTGCTTCAATTGGCCAGGTTGAACTCATGAATCTGTACAGTGATTTGTTCTTGAAAAATAATATAAGGGTGGGACAAATACTGCTGACTCATGAGGACACGACCAGAAGGGAGCAGTATCTTAATATAAAAAATACTATAAGGAATTTGATAGAGTTAAAAGTCATACCCCTGATTAATGAGAACGACAGCGTGGCTCTAGATGAAATAAAGTTTGGAGATAACGACAGGCTGGCCGCCATGGTAGCTGTTTTAGCCGAAGCAGATATTCTGGTGATTTTAACGGATATTGAAGGTATGTATGACAAAGACCCCAGGATTTACAGCGACGCTAAGTTGCTATCATTTATAGATAGGATAAATAAAGATATAGAAGATGCGGCCGGAGGTATTGGGTCTACTTATGGTATCGGAGGAATGCAGTCAAAAGTAAAGGCTGCAAAAATTTGCTCTTTTTCCGGTATAAATACAATAATTGCAAGCAGCAAGAGGAAAAATGTTTTAAATAAAATTATATCAGGGGAAAATATAGGCACTTTTTTTGTTCCGCAGGTGGAGAAAAAAGTAAAAAGTGTCAAAAA
>CAYRJH010000037.1:3191-11256 GCA_964424685.1 uncultured Actinomycetota bacterium
ATCCACAGGGATTGCCTGGTGGTTTTTAATGAATAATTTCATTCATTGTTTTATGTTATAATAGATTAATAAACCGGAGGTGTGGATGGATATAATACTGGAGATAGCAAAAAAAGCAAAAGAGAGCACAAAATTTATCTCTAGTGCCGGTACTAAAATAAAAAATAAAATACTTTTTGATATTTCAAAACATATTATATCCGCAGCGGAAGAGATCATTAAAGAAAATGAAAAGGACATGGATGCATCCAGGCGGGAAGGAGTTTCAGAAAGTTTAATAGATAGATTGAAACTTGACCTGGAAAGAATAGAAAAAAAGGCAGAGAGTATAGATAAAGTCATTAAGTTCAATGACCCGGTGGGAGAGGTAATTTCCGGCTACAATCTTCCCAACGGTTTAATTTTAAAAAATATCAGGGTGCCTCTGGGAGTTATCGGGATAATATACGAAGCAAGACCGGAGGTTACAATTGATGCATCAGTTTTATGCCTTAAGGCAGGGAATTGTGTTATTTTAAGAGGAAGCTCCCATGCATTCAATACCAATAAAAAACTGGTGGAAGTAATGGGCAGGGCTCTAAAGGATAACAATTTTCCTGAAAGTATTATACAGATTATTCCCACTGCCGATAAGGAAGATGTGGTAAGACTAATGCAGTTGCGGCAATATATAGATGTCCTTATACCGCGGGGCGGTAAAAGCTTAATTGACAGCGTAGTTGAAAATTCTAAAATACCTGTCATTGAGACAGGGATAGGCAACTGCCATATTTATATAGATAATATGCTTGAAGGTATCAGTCCTGAAATAATTGCAGGGATAGTAATCAATTCTAAGACCCAGCGCCCGAGCGTTTGCAATGCAGCCGAAAAATTACTGGTACACAGAGATGCTGCACAGAAGATGCTGCCTTTTATACTTAAAAAACTTGAAGATAAGAATGTAAAACTTCTTGGATGTCCCGAAACCAGAGAAATATATCCATCCATAGAGTCAGCTTCAGAGAAAGATTGGTATGAGGAATATCTTGACTACAGGATGGCAGTTAAAGTAGTCGGCAGCATTGAGGAAGCGGTGGCTCATATAAATAAATACAGTTCGCACCATACTGAAACCATAATAACATCAGACTACAAGAGTTCTATTTATTTTACTGGAGAAGTAGACTCGGCGGCAGTTTTTGTAAATGCCTCCACAAGATTTACAGATGGAGAACAGTTTGGGATGGGTACTGAAATCGGTATAAGTACCCAGAGACTTCACTGGCGCGGTCCCATGGGTTTAAGAGAACTAACCACTAATAAGTTTATAGTATTTGGTAATGGCCAGATAAGGGAATAAATTGGAGAAAAAAAGCATGCAATATAAAAAAATCGGGATTATGGGAGGAACGTTTAATCCCATCCATCATGGCCACCTTGTCACCGCCCAGGAAGCACTGAACCAGTTTAAACTTGATATAGTGATTTTTATACCCACAGGCAATCCGCCGCATAAAGTAGAAAATGAAATAGCAAGTTCTGAAGACAGATATATTATGTCTGTTATAGCCACTTCTTCCAACAGTAATTTTTTTGTTTCAAGGATAGAAATAGATAGAAAAGGTAAGTCATATACCATAGATACTGTACGCAGGTTAAAGAAAATATATGGAAAAGATTCAATGCTGTATTTTATAACGGGTGCCGATGCCATATTAGAAATACTTAACTGGAAGAATACTGAGGAAATTGTATCGCTCTGTAAATTCATAGCAGCAACCAGGCCCGGGTACGATCTGACCCGGCTGGATGAATTGAAAAGCAGGTTATTCAATAATAATACGGCGGCAGTCAATGAGAAAATATTTGTGATGGAAATACCTGCTCTTTCCATTTCTTCAACGGATATAAGAAACAGAGTGAAATATAATAGGCCGATAGATTATTTGGTACCTGAAGGAGTTAGCAAGTACATATTAAAAAATGGACTTTACAAGTAATTTTACTTTGACAGATGGTCAAAAGAAATATCTTGGGGAACTGGCAGGAAAAATTAAAAGTGTTATGCCAGGTCCGCTTTACGAGCATTCTATAAATACTCTGGAATATGCAGGTGTAATTGCAGAAAAATTTTTACCTCGTCTTGATTTTTTTAGCCTGAGCATAGCATGTATTCTGCATGATTATGGTAAAATATTTAGTTATAATGAACTTGTTAGGATAGCGGAAGAAAATAAGCTTGAAATCAGCAGTTTTGAATTAAAATCACCGCCGCTGCTGCACGGTTTTATAGGTGATTACCTGGTTTCAAGGGATTTCAATATTTCTGAACCTAAAATACTTAAGGCAATAAAGTTCCATACAATCGGGTATTGCGATATGAGCCCGGAGGATAAAATTTTATTTATTTCTGATAAAATTGAGAAAAGCAGAAATTATGACGGGGCAGAGTGTTTAAGGGCTCTTGCTTTAAAAAATATAAATTTATGTTTATTAGAAGTTTACAAAAATAATATAATATATATTACAAAGGGAAATAATCTCATGCATCCTGATACAGTAAGGATATGGAATAATATTTGTGGAGGTATTTAATATGTCTTTTGACGAAGATGAAAAAAAATTTGGAAACAACAACCCGGATGATAACGATTTTTATAAACTGGATGATGAAAGTGAAGAAAATAATAATTCCGGGGATGATTTCTTTAAAGATGAAGATTTTGAATTTGAAGGTTATGATGATGAAAAAGAACCGGAAAGAGAGGGCATTAGAAGTAAAAGAACAAAGCAGAGAGGTAAAAAAAGAAAGGCAATCTTCAGAATTACCGCTATACTGCTTGTCCTGATTTTAGCGGCTGCAGCAATAGTTTTCTGGGCTGTCCCATGGATCAAAAACAGATTTTTCTCTAAACCAGTGATAACGGAAGAAGAAAGAATAACAATACCCGATTCCCTGATACTGGGCGAAGATATAAACATCGTTTTTGCATGTGCCAGCGGTAATCTTGACGAACCTGATGTTAATACAATTATATTTTCAAGTTATTACAGTAGCGACAATAAATTAATTTCCTTATGCATTCCGCCGAGAACGCTTATGGATATTCCCGGTGTTGGAGCAGAGCTTATAGGAAGATCAGTAAATATACAGGGAATGGATTTATTGAACCTTGCTTTAAAAAGCAATCTGGGCATGAATATGGAAATAGATTATTATATTTTATTCGATGTGTTAAATGCAGTAAATAAATTAGGTGGAATAGACCTGGAACTGGCGGAGGAAGTTTCAGTAAAGAACTACAGCGACAATTCAACTTTTACGCTTGAGAAGGGGAATAACCTTGTTGATGGAGCGGAGGCGCTAAATTTTTTAAAGTACTTTAGCGGTATGGAGAAGGATGTACCGATAGAGAATATCAAAAATCAAAAATTAATTGTGGATGCGCTTATAAGAAAAATTGCCGGTAAAAATGAAGAAGAAATGTCTGCCAATTTAAACCTGGTTAAGGATTTTATGGATACTGATTTAAGCATGGAGGATAGCCTAAAAATATTCTCAACGCTCCCTGGCATAGATTCCGGCAAGAATTACACCTATGCTCTGAGCGTATCTTCTACGGAGCTTGGGGGCGAAGATATTGTTTATATCCCGAAGGATATTTCAAAGCTTGCAGAAATTTTTAGTAAGGAAGGAATCTCAACAACTGAAGAAAGCCAGGGTTTTACAGAAACCGTAAAAATTACAATATTGAATGGAGCCTATGATTCCACGGAAGCATTCGGGCTGGCGACTAATGTATCCGAAACTTTAAAAAACTTAAAATTTGATGATGGCACTAATAAATATGATGTAATTGAAGTAGGGAATGCTGATAAAATACACGAAAGTACCCAGATTTTAGTTTACACTCCCGATGAAAATAAACTGGCTGCTGCGGATGATATTATAGAAGTGCTTGGAGCAGGGAGCAAAAACCTGAGAGAAGATGAAATAATAAGTTCAGATATTATAATAATTTTAGGGAAAGATTACCTGGCGATAACAGAAGGTTCTGCAGAAAACGAAGAGCTGGAAGAACAATTAACAAAAATAATTGTTTTAAACGGAGAGGGAACGGCAGGTCTTGCCGCAACGGTTACAAGCATACTTGATGATTATTTCAATTCTGCAGAAGAAACGGTTGTGATGCTGGAGCCAAGGAGCGCAGCTAATTTTAATTATACCGAAACTGAAATAACTGTTTTTAATTCCAATGAAAGAGTGAACGGGATAGCGCAAAAAATACAGGAAAGGCTTGGTGTGGGAGCAATAGGATATTCGGATAACAACGTAGATAGTGTGGACATCAGCGTAACTATAGGGAGTGATTATACAAAATAGTGGTAAAAAGGGTAATAAAAGCTATCAAACCTGAATTAAAAGATATAGTTAAAACTATAAAAGCAGTAGCTAAAATAGCGGACGAGAAAAAGGCGGATTATATTAAAATCCTCGATATGAGATCAAGGCTTATTATAACCGATTACTTCATAATAATCAGTGCAAAAAATACCCGGTTGACAAGAAAAATACAGGAAGAAATCGGTATTTATCTAAAAAGTAAAAATTTTAAGGCCATAAATATCAGCGGTCTGGCTGAAGGAAGGTGGATCTTAATTGATTACAATGATTTTGTAGTCCATATTTTTACAAATGAGTTAAGGGAATATTACGAGCTTGAAAGGCTATGGAGAGATTCAAGAGAAGTAGAATGGAATAAAAATTAGTCTGCATATTTATGGAAGGATTATTAATTGGAAAAAGTGAAGTTTAATAAACTTTACAAACCCCGGGAAATAGAAAAAGGAATAGTTGAAGAGTGGGAAAAAGAGAATATATATTCCCTTAAATCCTCTAAAGATAACCCAAAATATTATATACTGGAAATGTTTCCTTACCCTTCCGGAGAACCTCATATGGGTCATGCGAGAAATTATACAATAGGAGATGTTGTTGCAAGGGTTCTCTCAAGGAAAGGGTATAATGTTCTTCACCCCATTGGTTTTGATGCTTTCGGATTGCCTGCTGAAAATGCAGCAATAAAAAGCGGCCTTCATCCTAAAGACAGCACCATGTCTAATATTGATAAAATGAGGAAAGCTCTCAAACGGATGGGGATGAGTTATGATTTTAACGATGAAGTGATAACTTCTGATCCTGGTTATTACAAATGGACGCAATGGTTCTTCCTGTTGTTTTATAAAATGGGCCTGGCAGAGAAGAAAGAAGCGCCGGTTAACTGGTGCAATTCCTGTCAGACTGTTCTTGCCAACGAACAGGTCATTTCCGGCAAATGCGAGAGATGTGACAGCCCTGTTGAAAAAAGGGTGCTTTCGCAATGGTTCTTTAAAATAACTGATTATGCGCAGAGACTTCTTGATGATATGGAACTTTTAAAAGATGGGTGGCCGGAAAGAGTCCTTACCATCCAGCGGAATTGGATTGGAAGAAGTGAAGGCGCTGTTGTTAATTTTAAACTTGATGGTTCCGGTGGTATTGATATTCCGGTATTTACAACAAGGCCCGATACTCTGTTTGGCGTCACTTTTTTTATTCTTTCTCCGGAACACCCCCTGGTGGATAAAATTGTAGAGGACGGGGATTATAAAAAAGAAATTAAAAAAGCCCGGGCAATAATTTCCGGGCAGAGCGATATTGAACGTGGTTCGGCGGAAGTTGAAAAAGTGGGATGTTTTACGGGAAGATATGTTATAAATCCGCTGAATAGTGAAAAAGTTCCCGTCTGGATTGCCAATTATGTTCTGCTGGAGTATGGGACCGGTGCCATAATGGCAGTTCCTGCTCATGACGAACGGGATTTTGAATTTGCATCTAAATATGGGATTCCAATTAGAGAAGTGATCTCTCCTGATGGGAATAGCCATCCTGAATTGAATGCTGCATACACCGGTGAGGGAATAATGGTAAATTCGGGAGATTTTGATGGATTTGAGTCAAAAGAAGGCAGAAAAGAAATCACCCTTTATATTGAAAAAAATAATCTTGGCAAATTCAGCATAAATTACAAATTAAGAGACTGGCTGATTTCAAGGCAGAGATACTGGGGAGCTCCGATTCCTATTGTTTACTGCAATAAGTGCGGCATGGTTCCTGTTCCGGAAAAGGATTTACCTGTGATTCTCCCGTATAATGTAGATTTCAAGCCAAAAGGCCTGTCACCGCTTTTATACTGTGAAGAATTTGTAAATACCACATGTCCGCAGTGCGGGGGTAAGGCAAAAAGGGAAACAGATACGATGGATACATTTGTCTGCTCCTCCTGGTATTTTTTAAGGTATTGCAGCCCTCATATCGGCGACAAAGCTTTTGACAGTCAAGAGACGGACTACTGGATGCCTGTGGATCAATATATAGGTGGAATAGAACACGCAAGCATGCACCTCATATATGCCAGGTTTTTTACCAAAGTTCTTTATGACAGCGGAATGGTTAAATTCAGGGAACCTTTCATCAGGTATTTCCCTCATGGAATTGTAAACCTGGGCGGGCAAAAAATGTCAAAGTCTAAAGGAAATATTGTCAATCCATCTGAAATCTATAGCCGGTTCGGAGCGGATACATTAAGACTGTATATACTTTTTATGGGTCCGGCCGGCAGTCCGGTAGACTGGAGTGACAGCGGCGTAGAAGGAGCAAACAGATTTCTAAAAAGGGTCTGGAAGCTCGTAACAGGAAATATTGAGCAGACCTGTAATACAAAATCAAATAATGGAAATAATAATGAAAAAGATACTAAAAAAAATAATGCTCTGGAAAATGTTAGAAATGAATATAAAAACGGTAAATTAAGCAGTCTGGAAAAGGAGCTTTACAGGAAATTACACCAGACTATTAAAAAAGTGACTGATGATATACTTATCAGGTTTAATTTTAATACCGCGATAAGCGCTATTATGGAACTTGTCAATTTATTCTATAAATATCAGGAGGACTCGTCCCGCACCGGGAAAAATATTTCTCTGGTAAAAGAAGTGACCGAAAAATTGTTAATACTTCTTTCTCCCATTGCCCCATTTATTACTGAAGAATTATGGCTCATATCGGGAAATGCCGGGAGTATCCATAAAGTCAGCTGGCCGGGTTATGATGACGGGATTGCGCGCGAAGAACTGGCCACGGTTGTTTTTCAGGTAAATGGAAAGCTCAGGGATAAGATGGATCTACCTGCCGGCACCCCTGCGGAAGAAGTCAAAAAATATGCTCTCTCATCAGAAAAAGTCAGAAAGTTTACCAGCGGCAGGGAGATAATAAAAGAAATAGTTATACCAGACAGGCTTGTAAATATTGTGGTGAAATAGGCACAGAGTAATAAATCAAAGCATAAAGCAGGGGAAACCTTTTTATATAATATCTTTTTATTTTCATATATCTTCCTGTTATAAATTCTTCATGAGCTTTTATAATATCTTTTATTTTTCTTATTATGTATCCTTCAGAAGTCCAAGAATTGACCGGCAAAATGCAGGCAGGTCACCGGGAGCCCGTGATGTGACGAGATTGCCGTCCACAACAGCTTCCTTATCCAGGTACTCGCCTCCGGCGTTTTTTAAATCAGTGGCTATTGATATATAACCGGTAACTTTCTTGCCCTTTATAACATCGGCTTCGGCAAGCATCCATCCGCCATGACATATTGCCCCGATGACTTTTTGCAGAAGATTCATCTTTTTAACAAGATCGACCATATCTTTATTGATCCTCATTTTATCCGGTGCATTTCCTCCGGGAATGACAAGTGCGGCTGCATCATCCGGGTTGGTTTCGGAAGCCGAGAGATCGGATTTTAAAGACGTCCCGTATTTTCCCCTGTAAAGTTTTCCTTTTTCGGGACCTATGACTATTACTTCATACCCTGCTTCTTTGAATCTATAGTAAGGATAGATTACTTCTTCGTCTCTGTATTCATTTTCTATCAGTAAAAATATTTTCTCTGACATTTCGTTCTCCTTATCTTAATAAAATTATTAAAATAATTAGTTTTATAAAAAGAATACTATTTATAATAAGAGAGCGATTCTA
>CAYRJH010000038.1:0-2013 GCA_964424685.1 uncultured Actinomycetota bacterium
TAAACCTCAACGGATTTTAAGTCCGTTGCGTCTACCAATTCCGCCACTCGGGCAACCGGTAAATTTGCTGATTCATATTATCAAAAATCAATTAGTGTGTAAACAATTCCATCCAAAATATCTCTTTCACTTACACAGATAAATTTACATCCCAGTAATCTTAGAACTGCCATAATAATTGCTGTACCACTAATAATAATATCCGCTCTTTTCGGGTTAAGTCCTGTTACCTTTTTCCTCTCTTCAAGGTTCATCCCGCATAAAAAATCATGGATTTCTTCAATTCTTTTAAGATTTAATATGTGTCCGTGTATCTTTTCACTGTCATACGCTTCTAATTTTAAATCAATTGCGGCAAGAGTGGTTATTGTGCCGGCAACACCCACTACCGATAAGGATTTAAACTTTTTTATGTCTTCAATGGTGCCCCTGATTTTATCTTCAATATAATCCCGCATTTGATTTATTTTTTTCTTATCCGGTACACCTGGATCAATAAACCTTTCAGTTAAACTGACACACCCCATATCTATGCTGCTGGTAAACTCCGGATTACAGTTGTAATCCCCCAGTATAAATTCGCTGCTTCCTCCTCCAATATCTATAACCAGGATCCTTGAGGCGGACCCGGACTTACTGCCGGGTAGATTTAAATCAATATCTTTTACGGCACCGCAAAAACTTAAAAGCGCCTCTTCTTTTCCGCTTACTATATCGACTTTTATTCCAGAGCCTTTCTCCACGGAAGATATAAAATTTTTGCCGTTTGCTGCCTTCCTTAATGCACTGGTTGCAATAGCCCTGTATTTACTTACATTATAATTTCTGATCAGGCGCCCGTAAGCTGAAAGGACTTTTAGAGTTTTTGCGGCAGAGTCATCGGAAATAAAATTATTATTTATATCAAGATCCCTCCCCAGCCGCGTAATTTCCATTTTTCTTTCAAGCGTAATGAATTTATTATGGTGATAATTTGTTATGAGTAATCTTGTGGAGTTTGTACCTATATCAATAGCTGCCAGTTTCATTTATAGATATCTGTATGTTTTTTTAATCCGGTGCTAATTTTCTTTAATTTCATTATTGTAGAAAACCTTTATGTTCCCCCATAAATCAGAATCGGAATACACCTTTTCATCAGATAATAGACTGTTACTATTTTCAGAATCTTTTGAGGGCGTACTATCCGCTACAACCACAGAGATATTGACTTCTTCTCCTGCAGCCATATTAAATTGTTTTCTTGCCTCAAGCTCTATGGCTTCATCTTCATAAAGGCTTTTCTCAAGGGCCAAAAGCCTGATATTCTCGTTTCTGTCCCAGTTTAATTTTTCTTCCAACCCTGATAGTTTTTCTCTTTTTTCAACAATACCTTTTATCTGATTTATGGAAGTTAGGATTGTGACTACTATAAAAAACAAAAAAATGACAATTATAATATTTATTTTAGCTTTTCTTGATAATCTGCTGACAATTTTAATGTTATCATTCATTTTTATTTTTTTACTATAATTTTATTACTTTAACCTGGCTACGTTTTTGTTATTATTCTATCTTAACCACATCTTTAAGAATTTAGTCCTTGTTTTTATATAATTATAGCATATGCCGGAATAATACCAATATTTGTAAAATTTTTAACATTTTGCAAAATAGGCTAAAAAATAAAGTTATTGTTTTAAACTGGTAATTTTATTAAAATATCAAGTTATATGTTTGATAAAATACTATAATTTAATTCAAAGATTTAATGAAAGAGATACCTTTATTTTCTTCCAGAACACAAAATAAAATCGCAAGGCATGTACTTCTCGGGTTTGCGGCAGCTATATTAATTGGTTCACTCCTTCTTCTGATACCGCAGATGACACAGAGCGGAAAGATCAGTTATATAGATGCAGTCTTTACCTCGACTTCCGCTATCTGCGTAACAGGTTTGATAGTCCAGGACACACCTACCTATTTTAGTGACCTGGGAAAAATCATAATACTTATTATGATACAGATCGGCGG
>CAYRJH010000038.1:2113-7408 GCA_964424685.1 uncultured Actinomycetota bacterium
CCTATTTTAGTGACCTGGGAAAAATCATAATACTTATTATGATACAGATCGGCGGACTGGGCATTATGACTATCGGTTCTATTTTTGGTTTAATCCTGGGAAGAAAAATAAATATAAGAGATAAATTGTATATCAATACAAGCTTTGGGACCGGGCAGCCGTTCAGCGCATCCAAATTTTTTATTGTAATCGCAGGGACTACCTTTACTATAGAATTTATAGGATTTATTATTATGTCCATAATTTTTCATTTCAGGCATTTTTATCCAGTAAAAACATCAATGACTTTCAGCCTGTTTCATACAATAAGCGCTTTTAATAACGCGGGATTTTCTTTATACTCAAACAGCCTTACTGGTTTTACATCCGATATTCCCCTGAATCTAATATTTATGATTTTAATTATACTCGGAGGAATCGGCTTCCCTGTAATTTCCGAGATTATTGCTTTTAAAAGAGTAAAGCACCTTTCACTGCATGCAAAAGTAGTATTAATAGCAACTACCCTGCTGATACTGGCTGGAGCGCTTATTTTTTTCCTTCTTGAATTTAATAACGTTGATTCTATTAAAAATGAGTCAATACCGACTAAAATTTTAGCAAGCTTCTTCCAATCCGTTACAGCCAGGACAGCCGGTTTTAATACACTAAACATTGGAAAATTAAACCCTGCTACTTTGTTTTTTATTGTTCTCCTTATGTTCATAGGAGCGTCACCCGGCGGTACCGGAGGTGGTATAAAAACTACTACATTCGCCGCAGTTTCTGCAGCAGGTCTGCGCTCAATAAGAGGCAGGAGCGAAGTAACCCTGCTTAAAAGAAAACTCCCTTCAATTTTAATATACAGGGCTCTGACTATAACTATCGCGGCAATTACTTTAATTATAATTTCAACAATCGGAGTACTTGCATTTGAAAAATGCTCTTTAAAAGAAGCTTTGTTTGAGGTAATGTCTGCATTTGGAACAGTGGGGCTAAGTACCGGAATAACACCTGCGCTTTCTATCGCGAGCAAGATTATATTGATAGTGACCATGTTTATTGGTAGAATTGGAATCAGCACTTTATCTTTAGCTATAGCTATAAGGAGTGTCGTAGATAAAATGACATATCCTGAGGAAACAATAACTATTTAAAAAAATGAAAAAACAATTTTTAGTAATAGGACTGGGAAGATTTGGAGCAAGCGTCGCCTTTACACTGACTGAAGCCGGACACAGCGTTGTTGGAATAGACCAATCTGAAGACAGGGTCCAGAGAATCTCCGAACAAATAGCAGATGTAATAAAATGCGATGCTACTGATGCAGATATACTGGAATCTATGGGTATTTCTGATTATGAAGCGGTTATTGTATGTATCGGGGAAAAGTACATCCAGAATTCAATACTTGTAACTCTCCTGCTTAAAGAAAAGGGGGCGAAAAAGATAATCGCAAAAGCTGGCACTAAAACACAGGGCAGAGTCCTTTCAAAAGTCGGTGCTGATATTATAGTTTATCCGGAAAAAGACATGGGAGAAAGAGTGGCAAGAAGCCTTATAAGCGCTAATATTATTGATTTTCTGCGAGTCAGCTCGGATGTAAGTATAATCGAGATACCTGCTCCTGAAATGCTGGTGGGAAAGAATTTAATGGAGCTGAATTTAAGAAATAAATATGGAGTAACTATAATCAGCATAAAAAATAAAGAAAATGAAATTTTATCCCCTCCCGATGTTAAATACAAATTTCAAAAAGACGACGTCGTTACGTTAATCGGGGAAGATAAACTGCTTAAGAAATTGCGTTTCACCGAAGATTAAAGAGAATAAATATTAAAATATACCAGGATAATTCGGGCTGAACCCTATTCTACTTCCTTAACATTTATAAGATTGGTACTGCCGGGTTTGTTCAGCATAACTCCTGCTGTAATTACTACTCTATCCCCCGCACTTACATATTTAAGTTTCTTTGAAACACTTACCGATTCATTAATCATCATATCAATATCCCTGGCAGATTTTGTTTTTACCGGAACCACACCCCGGCTAATCATCAACTGTCTTATTACCCAATCATTGGAACTTGCCCCGATTATAATGCTTTTTGGTTTATTTTTGGAAACCTGTCTTGCCGTATGCCCCGACTCGGTTGAGGAGATAATGGCTTTTGCGTTTAGTATCCTTGCAATTTCACAGGAAGCAAAACTTATTGCTCCAGTAATGGTATCATGATTAACTCTTAGCTTTTTATTCCTGATACCGCTATTTCTTAATAATAAATCGTAGTCCAGGGAAATTTCGGTTTTATTTATAATCTTAATCATCATTTCAAGAGACTCCAGAGGATATTCACCTATGGCAGTCTCTCCAGACAGCATAACCGCATCCGAACCATCTATAATTGCATTGGCAACATCACTGACTTCGGCTCTGGTCGGCCTGGGATTTCTAATCATGGAATCCAGCATCTGGGTAGCAGTAACTACCGGCTTACCCGCTCTATTGGATTTCTTTATAATTTCTTTCTGGAGGTAGGGGATATCTTCAGGATCAACCTCAATGCCCAGATCCCCCCGTGCTACCATAATAGCATCCGCTGAATTTAATATATCATCAAAACTATTTACCGCTTCATGTTTCTCAATTTTGGCTATAACCATAATATGGCTTTTTTTATCATGTATTGTTTTCTTAATCCTTTCCACATCGCCGGAGTTCCTGACAAAAGACTGGGCTATAAAATCCACTTCCAGTTTCAATCCCAGTCCCAGGAATTCCATATCTTTTTTCGTAATAGAATCTGCACTTATTGTTATTCCCGGCAGATTAATTCCCTTGTATGACTCGAGGATCCCTCCTGTTACAACCTCACAAACAGCAGTTTTTTTAAGTCTGTCAATTTCCTTTACCCTGCATTCAATTAAACCGTCATTAATAAAAATACTGCAGCCTTTTTTTATCTCTTCTATAAACTTCTTATATGTAACTTTGATTATATTCTGGTTATCTCCAGAATTTAAATTACAATCATCTTTAGTTGTGAAAATGACCTTTTGTTTTTTACATAATTTTACTTTGTCCTCTAATTTACCGACTCTGATTTTAGATCCCTGCAAATCCAATATTATTGCCGTATTTTTATTAAATTCCCGCGATATTTTTCTTATCTTCCTGACTATTTCTATAACTTCATCAGGGCTGCTATGAGAAGAATTTATACGGGCTATATCCATCCCCCCCGTTATCATTTTTTTTAATATTTTTTCATCTTTGCTTGCAGGCCCGATAGTACATATTATTTTAGTTTTTCTCATGGCAGTTCCTTTTTCGCAATTTCCCACAGTTTATCTTTTTCTTTTAGCGATAATTTCCTAAAATTTAAATTGTTTTCTTTTGCGTATCTCTCCATAAAATCAAATCTTCTTATAAATCTCTTACTGGTCCCGTATAAACTTTCTTCACAGTCTATACCAAGATGCCTGCTAAAATTTACTGCAGTAAAAAGAATATCGCCGATTTCATCAGGAAGACGTTTCTCGTTGCCTTCATTGACTTCCTTCTCCAGTTCACCAAGTTCCTCTTTCATTTTGTTAAATACATCAATTGCATCATCCCAATCAAACCCCAGCCTTGACGCTCTACTCTGGATTTCCCAGGCAAAATGAAGTGAAGGCAGTGATTTTGGTATTCCGCTGAATATTGAATCGGACTTTTTATATTCATCCTTTCTTTCCTTTTTCTTAATATCTTCCCAGCTTGCCAGTATTTCTTTACTGCTATTTAAAACCACTCCCTGGAATACATGAGGATGTCTTCTTATTAATTTATTTATAATGCCCCTGATAACTTCATTTATATTAAATTTCTTATTATCAGCCGCAATTTGACTGTGGAAGACAACCTGAAGAAGCAAATCGCCCAATTCTTCTTTCAATCCTTTAAAATCGTTACTTTCAATGCTTTCTACGGCTTCGTAAGTCTCCTCTATAAGGTTTCTTTTAATAGTCTTATGATTTTGTTCTCTATCCCACATGCACCCTTCAGGAGACCTTAATTTTTTCAATATATCTACCAGGATGGAAAAAAGCTCACCGGTGTCACTTATTTTGTCCAGATCTTTCAGATCATTAAAGTCCAATCCGAACTTCACTCGCCTTCCTCTTCAACAGGAATTCCACTATCTTCCTTTTCTGTGACGGTGCTGTTCAGGACACCTTCTACATCCGTAAAATATTCAATATCGACCGCATCTATTAACGACAAAATAAAATCCTCCCATTTACTAATACCGTATGAATTTAAAAGATATGAATTTATATTTTCTTTAACCTCATCAAAATCCTGGATATATTCCTCCCTGTGCTCATAAACTTTTATTATATGAAATCCAAACTCGGTCTCAATAATTTTGCTTACTTCCCCCACATCCAGAGAAAATAATGCTCTGTCAAATTCTTCAACCATCTGCCCTTCACTTATATAGCCCAGGTCTCCGCCATTTTCACCGCTGGTCTCATCATCTGAGTACTGGCGCGCAAGCTCTTCAAAATCCTCACCATTTTTTAATTTTTCTTCTATCATCTCTATTTTTTCTTTTGCTTCTTCCCTGCCTTCCTGGGTTTCTTCAGAGTTATCTTTTTTCCATGGGAACTTAGCCAGTATATGGCCCGCTTTTACACTGAAGGGGACCAGGAATAAGGTGCCTTTATTGTCTTCATAATATTGTTTTACCTCTTTATCGGTGACAATGACGTTTGCGGTGACATTATTATAAATCTTATTTCTTAATAATTCCTTTTTTAGTCCATCCTTAATAAATTTTCTATCTACTCCGCTTTTTTTTAATCCATTTTCAAAATCTTCTTCTGAAGCATAATTATCTATAACTAATTTTAACTCTTCTTCAATCTCTTCGTTGGTTACAATTATGTTATTTTCTTCTGCATATTTTTCAAGTAATTTTATTACAATAAGCATGTCAATTATACTTACCTTTAAATCATTTAATTTCTCCTCATCTGAAGCTATTTCCCCGGTCGTATCCTGGCTTTTTATTAAAAAATTGATATAAGTATCTACTTCTTTTTGTTTTACTTCTATTCCGTCTGCTCTGGCTAAAGTCTTACTGCAGCCGGTAAAAAGGAAAATAATAATTAATAATATGACCAGGGTCGTGGTGTTTTTCTTCAATCCTTACCTTCTTTCTTTTTAATAAATATTTAGTAAAGTTTATTATTGCATAAAGCTTATTATTACATAAAGCTTATTATATCATTAAGACTGCCCAAGACTAAATCTAAATCAATATTT
>CAYRJH010000038.1:7508-10878 GCA_964424685.1 uncultured Actinomycetota bacterium
CATAAAGCTTATTATATCATTAAGACTGCCCAAGACTAAATCTAAATCAATATTTTTATTAACTTTTTTTATTACTATGCGTTTTAAAGCCGGTTCGTACAATAAATCTTTGTTTCTACCGTTTATTTCTCTTGCTTTATCCCCGGATAAATTAACTTTCTTTAGATAAATATTACTATCCCCGGAAAATACAAGTTTTTCTATTTTTGCTTTCTTTAGCAGATATTTTATTCTGGCAATGTTTACAAGATTATCCACTACGGAAGGCGCTTCTTTATATCTGTATGCCATATCTAATCTTATTTTATCTATTTCATCCAGACTTTCCGCATTCCCCAGTGTTTTGTAAATGCTGATCCTATCTTTCTCACTTCTGATATAACTTTTAGGTATATATGCGCTTACCGGCAAATCTATCTGTACGTTGATATCCTCCTCAACTTTTATACCTTTGAGTTTTTCAATCTCTTCCCTTATTATCTGACAGTACATATCAAAACCCACGCTGCTTATATGCCCATGCTGCCTGGCCCCTAATATTTCTCCTGCTCCCCTTATTTCCAGGTCCCTCATCGCTATATTATAACCCGAACCCAGATCAGTATACTCTGCAAGTGTCTTAAGTCTTTGAAAGGCCTGAAAACTAAGATTCTTCCTGCCAGGATAGAAGAAGTAAGAATACGCTATCTCGGAGGATCTTCCTACCCTTCCCCTTAATTGATACAGCTGCGATAAACCAAAAAGGTGCGAATTTTCAACTATTAATGTGTTCACATTCCCAATATCCATTCCTGATTCTATTATAGAAGTCGTAAGCAGTATGTCATAATTCTTATTTATGAAATCACCCATTATTTTTTCTATCCTGCTGCCCTCCATCTGGCCATGGGTAAGGGCGATTCTTGCCTGCGGAATAAGATGCTGCAGCTGTATTTTTTTATTTTCTATACCGGATATTCTATTATATACGTAATATATCTGCCCTCCCCTGGCTAATTCCCTTTCAACAGCCCTTCTCATAACCTCATAATCAGTTTCACCCACAAAAGTCTCTATCGGATTTCTGCCTTCGGGATGTGTTTCAATCGATACCATATCCCTTACTCCGGCAAGAGACATATATAAAGTCCTGGGAATGGGCGTTGCGCTTAAAGTCAGCACATCGACTCTGGTTTTTAACAATTTTATTTTTTCCTTGCTGTTAACTCCGAATCTCTGTTCTTCATCTATAATTAAAAGACCGAGGTCCCCGGGTTTTATATCCTCCTGAAGGATGCGGTGCGTGCCTATTATCATATCTATTTTTCCGTCATTAAAATCTTTTACTATATCTTTTTGCTTTTTTCTGGTTTTAAATCTGCTTAAGACTTCCAGGATTACCGGATAATCCTTATACCTCTCACTAAATGTCTGATAGTGCTGGTCGGCAAGAATTGTAGTCGGAACCAGCATCAGGACCTGCTTTCCGCTTTCTATTGATTTAAAAGCCGCTCTTACCGCTACTTCTGTTTTGCCAAATCCCACATCTCCGATTATTAAAATATCCATCGGCCTTGGCTGGCTCATCGCATTTTTTACATAATTGATTGCTTTAATCTGGTCGGGAGTCTCCCTGAATGGAAATAAATCTTCTATTTCTTTCTGCCACGGACTATCAGCAGGAAATGCGTAACCGCTGGCAGAATTTCTTTCTGCATATAATTTTGCTAGGTCTATGGCAAGTTTCTGCACCGATTTTCTTACTCTTTTTTTAATACTATCCCACTGCCTGGAATTTAATGGTGTTATCACAGGTTTTTTTGCACCTATATATTTACTTATTCTGTCTGCCTGCCACGTTGGGACATACAATTTATCGTTACCGGCATATTCTATTAAAAAATACTCTCTCTTACAGCCATCAACCTGCTTTGAAATAATATCAATATATTTGCCTATACCATGATTCTTATGTACTACATACTCCCCTGGCTTAAAGTATTTAAGATCGCTATCCGGGAAAACTTTTCTTTCAGATATTTGATACTGCATCTGTTCATAAATATCCAGTTCCCCATATAGCGAAACACTTCCGGTCTGGTATCCTCTGTACAGGCGGGTACCAGAGATACTTACAACATCGGATTGGAGCATATTGTATCCAATGCAATCATTGGTCCCGGAGCCATTTGTTTCCGGATAAGTATATGATATTGAATTATTTAAAAGCAGTTCTTCTATTTTTGTCCTTCTTTCTTTTCCCTCCACAGATATGATAACCTTCCTGCGGTATTTAAAATCATTTTTAACGTTATGTATAAAGTCAACAGAACTTCCATAACTTTTTTTCTGCCTGGTTATCTTATCAAGATTGAATTCACCCCTGGCATAAGCTTCTTTCCTTGTAGAGATTATGTTTAATTTCCGGAAGTTATCTTCTTCCCCAAGAAAATCCTGTTTTGCAAGGTAAAAATCTATAATAATTTTGCTGTCGGCCACCAGGCTATCTTTATCTCTATCAAAAACTCTTTTAAGAATATCAATATCACTTCTAATTTTAAGGTAAATTTCTGCCGGATCGCAAAGTACAACAGAGAATTCTTGTATATTTTTCTTTAATAAATCAATAAAAGAAATTGTTTTACCGGTCAATTTAGTACTATCTGTTTCTTTTATTTCCCAGGGATTTATGTTAGGGAAAACGGATACACTTCTTAATTGTCTTATGAGTTTTTGACCCGGGACATCATAAAAAAATATTTTCTCGGCTTCATCTCCGATAAAATCAATTCTTACGGGGTACTCGCCTGTTATGTCAAAGATATCAATAACTCCACCCCTAACACTGAATTCTCCACAGTCATAAACTCCGTTCACTCTTTCATAACCGCTTCCAATTAGTTTTGATATTAATTTATCCCTGTTATATTCTTTTCCTGCGGATATTTTCATACTTTCCATTTCGTTAACCTTTGAGGCAGGCATTAGATTCAGCAATGAATTACAGGTGGCAATAATTAAAGGCGGATTTGCGGAGCTACTTATATCTAATAAATTTTTAACAACATTTAACCTTCTGTTAAGATTTTCAGCAGGAGTAATTTTATTTTTATAAAATATACTGTTTCCAAGGCCCGGGAAATTTAATATCTTAGTATCAGGAATAATGCATTTTATCTCCTGTTCCAGCTCAATAGCTCTTTCCCTTGTTGAAGTAACCACAAGAGCCGGCAAATTGATATATTTAAAAAAAGCACTTATTGTAAAAGGCCAAATATTTTCATCCGCAATCAGTGTATCGAGATTTACACCTTTGCTGCTCCTGCCCCCGTTATATATTTTTTTATATTTTTCTATAAATTGCTGCCAATGCTTTTCAAGCATGAAATTC
>CAYRJH010000039.1:0-2561 GCA_964424685.1 uncultured Actinomycetota bacterium
TAATGAAACAAAACAAATTATAAATTATTAAATAAAAAAATAAAACTAAATCGTTTATTAATTTATTTTTTTATATCGGCTAGCATAGTCATAATTCTAATTGCTTACTTTATAATGTCTCTCGGGTCAAAGAAGTAACTAGACTACTTTTTATTATCAAATAAAAAACTGAATATTGGAACCCTGGGCTTGTTCTATAAAATATCCCACTCCGACGCAGGCCTCGACTTCATCAATCATTTTATCCCTTGGAATTTCAAGAATATCCATACTCATCTGGCAGCCGTATAATTTAACGCCCATATCTATTGCCATCTGTCTTAATTGAGGCAGTGTGGTAATCTTTTTTGCTTTCATCATTTTTCCAAACATCCACCGGCCCAGCCCGCCAAAACTATATTTACTGGGTGAGGCTTTGCTTATATCGCCCCTTTCCATAATACCCATTAATTTTCCTAAAAAACCCCTACCGGTTAAGGTTTTTTTCTTTAAAGCCCTAAGACCCCAGAAAGTAAAGAACATAGTTGCTTCCATACCAGAAGCCGCTGCCCCGATCGCTATAATAAAGGCTGCCATAAGCTTATCCAGGTCTCCGCTAAAGACAACCATTGCCAGTTTTTTCTTTTTTTTATCTGCCATTATGTAAAACCTCCTTGAATTATTAGTAATTTATAAAGGAAACAAGATTATATAATAGCTTCAATGATAAATTTTATCCCAAGATAAAATAAAAATATACTGCAGGAAATTAAGATACCATTATATATCTTCTGATTAAAAAACCTGCGCCCGGTATTAACCAGGAACCCAATGAATAGATACCATATAAAATCAGCGCTGATATGGCCTATATAAAAAGAGGTGACACCCGCAAAACTAAATTTTACACTTTTAAAAAGAAAAGCTGCCCCGATGCTTATCCACCATATAAACCAGTAGGGATTCATGAGGCTTATGAGAATACCCTTGAATACCAGTGCAATAGTCGATTTTCCGGTGATTGTTTCCTGTTTTAACGCTGATTTAAAATCTATGGTAAATTTCTTCTTAAAAATTGATACTATGATATCAACCCCTATATACAGGAGAAAAATACCCCCCAGCACGCCTATTATTTTTGCGATAAGAGGATTATCCAGAAATTTTAATATTCCAATAAAAAAACATATAACAACCGCAAGTTCCAGTAAAGAGTGCCCCACTACAATAAAAAAAGAAGTCCAGAATCCTTTTTTGGCGACACTGCTTATTACGAGGGTCAGCATGGGTCCCGGGACCAGGGCTCCTGAAAAAGCAACAATCATAGAACCAATAAAAATTTGAAAAATCTCATTCATTATCCTGCTGCTATTTTATTCTCCAGTCTGCCTATTTTTTCAATTTCGCAAATTACTATATCTCCTGGATTAAGCATTTTTTTCTCTTTCATAAAAATTCCTACCCCGGAAGGGGTTCCCGTGGATATGAGGTCCCCTGCCTCAAGAGTAATCGATCTTGATATATATGATATAAGCTCATAAACACCAAATATCATATCCAGTGTATTCCCGTTCTGCCTGAGTTCACCATTTACATAAGATTTTAGATTAAGGTTCCCGGGATCGGGTATTTCACTTTTACTGACAATAACCGGGCCCACCGGCCCGAAAGTATCGAAGCTTTTTGCCCGGTACCACTGCGACTCATTTTTCTGGATGTCCCTGGCTGTAATGTCATTCATTATAGTATATCCATAAATATAGTCGGATACTTTATCTTCAGGAATGTTTTTCATTTTTTTTCCTACTACTACTGCCAGCTCTACTTCGTAATCAAGTTCCTTTATTTCCTTTGGGTATATTACAGGTTCCTTGTTTTTTATAATGCAGCTTTTTGCCTTGGAAAAAAGTACAGGCTTTTCCGGAAAACGTCCGTCCTGTTCCTTAATATGTGACCTGTAGTTCATTCCAACACATATTATTTTTCCTGGAATATAGGTATTAATATCCGGTTTAAAAAACATAATCACTCCTTAAGATTAAAATCCTATTTTATTTTAATTCTATAGGGTTTATATTTTAGGGTTTTTAACATTTTTATGGAAGAGCCAAACACAGAAAAAGTAACAGTATTATTTATTTACTTGATTATGGTATAGTTAATGTATTAATATATTTTGTTGATAAATATTAAAATAAGAATTTAAATATAGTTTTAGGTGGCAAACTTTGAGATTTATAGATTACAAATGTGAGGAATGCAAAAGTATCACAGAAATAGTTTTTACCGGGGATAATAGCACTCATATAAAGTGCAGTAAATGCGGAAGTAAAAATATGGTAAAAGTATTTTCTCCAGTGGGATTTAAAAGCTCCTCTGACGGAGATAATTATTCCGGCAGCTCCTCATCATGCAGCAGTTGTACAAGCGGAAACTGCAGTACCTGCTCCACTGGCAGATGATTATATATAACCTTCTAATTCTTTACGGTTCTTTGCTTTCTTATTTTTGTAAGTTTAAAGAAACCTATACAGAGAAGAAATGTCCTTCTTATTTCCTATATGATTACAGATAAATAATAA
>CAYRJH010000039.1:2661-4274 GCA_964424685.1 uncultured Actinomycetota bacterium
TATACAGAGAAGAAATGTCCTTCTTATTTCCTATATGATTACAGATAAATAATAAATAATAATAGAAAATATTTGTTTAATATCATAAAATTACAATTAAAAAATAGAACAACAGGAGGTAAAAAATGAGTATCGAATGGAGAGATAGCCTGGCTTTAATGATAATAAGCTGGTCTCTGGGATACCTGGGAGTTGACCGCTTTTACAGAGGGGAAATAGGCCTGGGAGTATTGAAACTTATCACAGGTGCAGGATTTGGTATCTGGTATCTTGTTGATGCAATAATAGCTACTGCCAGATTTGGAAAGGAAAACCGTAAACAGGCATAATAATTGCGAGCTGCAAATAAATTAGCCGCAGCAGATGTATGCTGCGGCTAATTTTATTATAAGTTGCTATAAGCCAGCTATCTATGGTTATAATCCGGGACATTGACATTATATTTATTTTTAATAAAATATGTTGAGTTTAATAAATATATATTGAATTTATCTTTGACGCGGCCGCTTTATATCTTCACAACATGTTTTTTTTAATATATAAGGAAAATTTTTGGAGTGTGTCCCTGAAGATAAAAAAAGAAATAGAGCTATAAAAAGATAGGGTTGTAAGTGAGTAATACAGGCACAAATAACAATATTATAGAAGTAAAAGACCTGGTAAAGGAATTTAAAGGGCTAAGAGCTGTTGATAATATCACTTTTTCTGTAAAGGAAAATGAGATTTTTGGTTTCCTTGGCCCCAATGGTGCAGGTAAAACCACCACTATAAATATAATATGCACACTTCTGTCAAAGACATCCGGAGAAATTACCCTGAACGGATATGATGCCACGCGTGAAAGAAACAAAATTAGAAATTGCATAGGCATAGTATTCCAGGACCCGAGTCTTGATGACAGGCTGACTGCTCTCGAGAATTTACATTTCCACGGTCTTCTTTACAATATTCCCCGCAATGAACTTAAAAAAAGGTCCGAAGAAGTCCTGGAAATTGTAGACCTTATAAGCCGGAAGAATAGTCTTGTTATGACTTATTCAGGCGGGATGAGACGCAGGCTTGAGATTGCACGGGGCCTGCTTCACTATCCAAAAGTTTTATTTCTGGATGAACCGACCCTTGGTCTTGACCCCCAGACAAGAAATAAAATATGGGATTATATAATCAAGCTAAAAAAGAATAAAAATATTACTATTTTTTTAACTTCACATTATATGGAAGAAACAGAAATATGTGACAGGATAGCTATAATAGATAATGGTAAAATTATTGCCCTTGATAGCCCCGATAATCTTAAAAATATAATTGGCGGAGATATCATAACTATACTTTCCGAAGACAATACTAAATTAAAAAAATATATAAATGAAATCACAGGCAGCGAAGTACATGATGCAAAAGAAGATAAGATTAGATTTGAGGTAAAAAACAGTTCCAGCTTTATCCCTAAATTTATCAAAAACAGCCCTGTAAAAATTTTATCCATAAGCGCCAGAAAACCTACTTTAAATGATGTATTCCTTGATCTTACCGGCAGGGAAATAAGAGAGGAAAATGCGAGTTCCAGGGATAGTTTAAGAATGCGGATGAGAGGGAGAATGAGACATTGAAAA
>CAYRJH010000039.1:4374-5829 GCA_964424685.1 uncultured Actinomycetota bacterium
TTAAGAGAAATTCTTGTGGCGCCTATTTCCAGGACTTCTATTGTCATAGGGAAATTGCTTGGCGGTTCTACCATAGCTATATTCCAGGGCTCAATAATAATGATTTTCAGTCCTCTTCTCAAGGTACCCATTACTTTTATAATGGTTCTTAAAGTATTGGGCGTCATGTTCCTTCTCGCAATGACTATATCCACCATGGGGATTATACTGGCCTCTGTAATAAAATCCATGCAGGCTTTTCAGGTAATCACTAATTTTTTGCTTATGCCGATGTTTTTTCTTTCAGGTGCTCTATTCCCCTTAAATAACACTATCAGGTGGATGAATATAGTTTCTAAAATTAATCCTCTTTCTTACGGGATTGATGCAATGAGATCTGTAATGTTAAATGATCCCGCTCTGCAGTTACACCCTCTGTGGTTAAATATTGCGGTAATGATATTTTTAATTGTGGTTTTTAGCATATCTGGGACTTTTCTATTCAGCAGGCAGGATTAGGGATTTAATTCTAACGCCTCTATTTCCCGGGTATTATTTCTATGTGATTATTTTTAATTCATCAAAAATTTTTTCTGCTTTCTGGTAGTCTATTGACAAAAACTCTGCCAGGCTTTCTATTTTAAAATTTAAAAGTTCTTTTACCAGGATAATATTGGAATCAAAAAGCATTTCTTTTTGCTTTTCAGAAATTGTGGACAGGATACTTATGGGATAAAGTTTTTTTGATTCAACGAAATACTGGAGATTCTCAACTTCCGGATATTGCCATGCCATTATTTTTAAGCCCACGCAACAGGCGTATTTTATCGCATCCGAGGTGCATTTTGTATTGGTAACAAGCCAGGCTTCAATTGGATTGGAGGAGGGGCTGTTATTTTCTATATAAGCTTTTTCTATATCCAGAAACCTGCTGTTTATATAAAGAGCGGTCTTAATATCAGATTTTAACCCCGGCGAATTATGATACTTGCACTCGACCAAATAAATTTTGCCCTCTTTTTTTGCCACCACATCTACTTCGTGTTCGACGCAATACCCCTTTATAAATTGCCCCACTTCTGCCGTAAAGCCATATTCTCTTAAAATCTTTGCTATGTATTCTTCAAAAACAAATCCTTCCGGTCCCATATCCATGATAGCTTTTTTAAGAGAATATCTGAGTGCGGCTTTTGGTTCGATTATTTTTAGCTGTTCCAGGGTTTTATTGTAGATCTGTGTAGTGGTCATATTATCTTTTATTGTTTTGCTGATTGCCCTGATAGCCTTCATGGCCGCGTCAGGAGAGGCACCGGCTTTTAAAAGGGATAAGTTTATTTTTTCTTTATCAAAGGGTTCGGCTTCACCATCTGCTTTAATAATATTCTTTGCCATAAGATTTTTTAGAAAATATTTTTAAGTTTTATTTTTAATTTTACATTATAAAATTTTAAAAATAAAATCTGGTTTTTATAAATT
>CAYRJH010000039.1:5929-10646 GCA_964424685.1 uncultured Actinomycetota bacterium
GCTTCACCGGTAAAAAATGAAGATATTAATAGTAATGAAAATTTTGATGAAAATGGTAAAGATAATCCTGGCGAGTCCGGTGGTATAGGTTTAGGGGATATTGTTATGGATGAAAACACTCCCGATGATAACGACGGTATGGAAAATCCGGAGGAGGAAATTATAAAAGAGGATGTTACAGAAGGGCAGGAACAGTCAGGAAGTGAAGAAAGAACGGAAATAAATAATGACACCGGCCAGAACGATAGTCCCGGTATTGATTTCAGCAACAGTGACGACTTCAGAATAGAGGTGGATCTAAATAAGCAGGAAGTATTTGTATTTTACAAAGACAATCTTATAAAAGAAATGATCTGCTCGGGAGGGACTGCGGAAAAGCCGACTCCTAAAGGTGAATTTAAAACTACCCGGAAAGGTGAATGGTTCTTTTCAGATAAATATGGCATGGGAGCCTATCACTGGATAAGGTTTTTAAATGATTACCTTTTTCACAGTGTTCCCTATTATGAGGGCGGGCAGATGATTATTGAAGAAGAATACGATAAACTCGGGAGTCCAGCCAGCTATGGGTGTATAAGATTGAAACCAGATGAGGCAGAGTGGCTTTACGAGAAACTTCCGTTAGGGGTAAAAGTATCGACTTATTAACAGTTTTTATAGTGTAATCTTTTTACAGTGTAACCAATTGTCTTGACCGGAATCCAGCGGTCAATTATTTTAACTGAATATCCATCAGGACCTCAGGAATAAAACAGCACAAAGATATAAATATATTGACAAAATAAAGCTGCGCAATATTATTATAAATAAATGATAATCATTATCATTATCACTATTATTGTAATGTTTTATATAAATGTTGGGCATATAAGGTTCGAAAGTGGATATCAATAAAATTAATGAAGAAAACATAAGAGAATTTACGCAGAGAATAAAAAAAAATGGCCTTAGACTTACCAGGACCCGCATGGTTATACTGGACACCTTCCTGGAAAATAAAGGTGAACTTGGTGCGGAAGAATTGTTTTTATTATCACATAAAAAATATCCAAAGATAGGGCAGGCAACGGTTTACCGCAATTTAAAATTATTGGAAGAAGAGGGCATAATAGAGAAAGCGGGTTATGAGAATAACAGGGTAGTGTACAGGATAAAAGCCGGTCAGGATATTGGCCCGGATAATAAGCATCATAAAAAGATACAGATTACCAAGGATAAAGAAAATAAAAAAGCCGGCCTTAAAAGAAATATGGAACTGGATATTGAATCTCCATTAGAGATCAATTATAAAGGCACCTTTGAAAGTTATACGGATATGGATAAAATAAACGCGATCCAGAGCCAGTTGACCGAATGGCTTGGTGATTTACAAAAATTAAAAAGAGAAAAGGAGTGGGCATTGGAAGATGCAATAAAAGATTTCGGGAAAGTCGATAAAATAATAAGTGACTACCAGAGTCAGAGAAGCGGTTTAATCCAGATGCTTCTGGATGTCCAGAATGAATACAGGTGGCTCCCCAAACATATTCTGTTATATATCAGTAACAGATTAGATATCCCGCTTACAGATATCTATGACATTACTACTTTTTATAAGCATTTTAATCTTGAGCCTCAGGGTAAATATTCAATTGTGGTATGCATGGGCACGGCCTGTCATGTCAGGGGAGCGATGAACCTGCTTCAGAGAATTGTAAATATACTGGGAATAAAGCCTGGAGATACTACAGGTGATCATAAGTTTACCTTGAGTACAGTTAATTGTCTGGGTTGTTGTGCATTAGGTCCTGTAATGATGATTGATAATAAATATTTTAGTAATCCTTCTGTAGGAAAGTTAAAGAAAATATTAAGTCAGTTTTATTAAAAAGTTATGTAATTAAATAAAAAGTGAGGATTCAAAATGATTGCTAAGAATGACATTAAAATTAATACTTTAAAAGATCTGATAAAAAAAGCTGATAAATTTGAAAAACAATTGAAAGGTAGTACGGTTATTTCTGTTTGTTCAGGTACGGGATGTAAGGCCTATTCATCTGATGTTATTTACTGTGGACTTCAAAAAGAAATTGAGAAATATAATAATAAATCTGCTAAAAAGATTATTATAAAAAGAACAGGATGTCACGGATACTGTGAAAGAGGTCCAATTGTAGTTATATATCCGCAAGAAATCTGTTATCTGGGAGTAAGAGAAATAGATATACATGAAATTATTGAAAAAACAATAAAAGGCGAGATTGTAGAGCATCTTCTTTTTAAAGACGAAGAAGGGAATCCGGTAATTAAAGAAACCGATATTCCATTTTATAAGTTCCAGAAAAGAATTATTTTAAGCAATAATTCAAAAATCGATCCCGAAAGTATTGATGATTATATAAAAATCGGAGGTTACCAGTCTCTGGTAAAAGCTATAAACCAGATGAGTCCGGAAGAAGTACTGCAAGAAGTAAAAAAAGCTAACCTGAGGGGCCGTGGCGGAGGTGGTTTTCCAGCCGGTAATAAATGGGAAACGACCAGGACAGCTCATGGTGAACCTAAATATGTGATAATTAATGCGGATGAAGGAGACCCCGGCGCATATATGGATAGAAGTATATTAGAAGGTAACCCTCATAGTGTTTTGGAAGGTATTATTATTGGAGCATACGCAATAGGTTCAAGCAGGGGTTTTGTATATGTCAGACAGGAATATCCTCAAGCAGTGAAGAATATAGTAAAGGCAATTGAGCAGGCTAAAGAATACGGATTTTTAGGTAAAAACATTTTAGGTTCTGGATTTGATTTTGATATAGACGTTCATCGCGGGGCAGGTGCTTTTGTTTCCGGTGAGTCAAGTGCATTAACAGCAGCAATTGAAGGTAATGTTGGCGAGCCAAGATTAAAATATATACATACTTCTGTAAGCGGATTATGGGATAAGCCTACAAATCTAAATAATGTTGAAACCTGGGCCAATGTTCCACTGATTATAAAAAACGGAGCCGGGTGGTTCAAAAGTATGGGGACCGAAAACAGCAGCGGGACAAAAATATTTTCTCTTGTCGGCAAAGTTAAAAATACCGGACTGGTTGAAGTACCCATGGGAATTACTTTAAGGGATATTATTTATAAAATCGGCGGAGGAATTAAGGATAATAAAAAATTTAAAGCAGTGCAGACCGGCGGACCTTCGGGTGGAGTGATTCCGGAACAGCTTCTTGATCTTCCGGTAGATTTTGATGAATTGACAAAAGAAGGGTCAATGATGGGTTCAGGCGGAATGGTAGTTATGGACGAGACTTCCTGCATGGTAAATATTGCTCATTACTTCTTAAAATTTCTGGCTGATGAATCCTGCGGTAAATGCGTCCCCTGTAGGGAGGGCTTAAGACAGATGATTTATATTTATGAAAGGATTATGGAAGGGAAAGGCCGCGAGGAAGATTTAAAGCTTTTAGAAGACTTGTCGCTGCTGCTTAAAGAATCTTCTCTGTGCGCTCTCGGAACCACAGCGCCGAATATAGTGCTTACAACACTAAAATATTTTAGAGAGGAATATGAGGCGCATATTTATTACAATACCTGTCCTGCAAAAGTATGCTTGCCTTTAATAACTTATACCATAAATACCGGTAAATGCGCGGGCTGCGGAAGCTGTGCTAAAGCATGCCCGGTAGATGCAATAAGCGGAGAAAATAAAAAACCGCACGTAATAGATAGTAAGATATGTATTAAATGCGGTTCCTGCCTGGAAGCCTGTCCGGAAAAATACAATGCGGTTGAAATAAAAACAGGCCTGGTTCCGGAAGAGGTAGTAGAAAAAGAAGAAATAAAAGGCGAGACGGATTCAGCAGAATAAATGATTTTTAAAAAGAGATATTAAGAAAGAATAAGGGAAAATAGATATATTAAAAACATTTTATAAATCAGGAGAATATTATTATGGATGCGAAAAAAGAAAAATCAGATAAGGGAAAAATTTATATGATTATAGACGGTAAAAAGGCTGAAATAAATATTGGTGACACCATACTCAAAGCTGCAAAAAAAACCGGGATCCATATTCCCACCCTGTGCTATCACGACAAGATAAAACCTCACGGCGCCTGCAGGTTATGTATCGTAGAAGTGGAGAAAAAAGGCAGGTCAAAAATAGTTGCTTCATGCGCATATCCGGCAGAAGAGGGTCTTATAGTGCAAACCGAAAGTCCAAAAGTAGAGAAAATAAGGAAAAATCTTGTTGAACTGTACCTTGCACTGTTTCCTTTTAATCCTGAAATAAAAAATCTGGCAAAAAAGTATGGGTTGAGCGGAACAAGATTCAGGAAGGAGAATAATTACTGTATCCTCTGCGGATTGTGTGTGAGGTATTGCAGAGAAGTAAAGAAAAATAATGCCATAGGATTTGTCGGAAGGGGGACAAATAAAAAGGTTGCATTTATACCTGAATCCTCTTATTTTAAGTATTGTGAAAAATGCATGGAATGTATGGCTATATGTCCTACCGGTGTATTCCCATCAAATTATGGAATGGATAGGATTCCACAGATTGACGAGTAAAAATCTATTATAAGGAGGCACGACAGTGTCAGAACAAGGATTTAGTTTTGATGATTATTTACCGGCCGATATGGCGGCATTTTGAGTGTTTGTGTATTAAAGCTGGGTATCAATATATAGATATTATTACTGACCGCATTCCGTATCACTACCGGTCAATATATCAATACCATGA
>CAYRJH010000040.1:0-3433 GCA_964424685.1 uncultured Actinomycetota bacterium
TGTTTAAATTGATTCTCGGATTTTTTTCAAAAATAAACTTTATTTCTGTCTTTGTCACTTTATCCAGGATTTTAACTATCTTACTTTTAATTTTCTTCCCGGCATAATTACGTATCTTTTCATCCAGTTCTATATTTTTGCTTTTAATAATAAATTCCGCCATATTACCTCCTCGTCTTTGACTTATTTTAATCTACCGTAAAACTTAATACTGGATAGTATTAAAATTTCTTAATCACACCTTTAAAAGCGCCGCTTTTAAAGGCGCTATTTTATTGCCATTACTTTTTTCGCAATACTGCCCCTGTCATCTTTATCCAGTTCAAACTCTACCTTCTGGCCTTTATTTAAAACTTTAAATCCATCCATCAGTATAGAAGAATATTCTACAAAAATATCACCTGTTTCTCCATGTTCTGATTCTATAAATCCAAACCCATTCTCCGGGCTGAACCACTTTACAATTCCTTTTAATTTTGATGTTTTTATTGTATCCCCCTTGCCAGAGTCAATAAATAAATCTTATCAGCACCGGCTTTTTTTAGAATATCTGCAATTTCCATCATTGTGCTTCCGGTAGTCCAGACATCATCTACTACCAGAATATTTTTCCCGTAATACTGAAGACAATTTTTAACCTTAAAAGCTCCTTTTATATTATTTCTTCTTTGCATAAAATCCAGACCCTGCTGTTTTACAATTTTTTTTATCTTTATTATATTACCAGTAAATGGGATTTTAATTAACCCCGATAATGACCTGCAGAGTACGTCCATATGTCTGCCCGGGACTGTTTCCAAATAATCAATTTTTTCATATCTATAGTTTTTAATATAAGTATGTCTTAAAAATAAGCTGATAATTTCTTTTAAGGCATATATTCTATTGTATTTATATTTTCTTATTACTTTTTTTATTTCACCGCTGTATAAGGCAAAACTCCTGTGTCTATAAAAATTAAAATCTTCCTTCCTGCAAAAACTGCATCTCTTATCATTTGCTTTATTTCCTGATAAAGGTCTGCCGCAGCAACTGCATATCGTATCTTCAATCTTTTTAATTTTGGATATACATTGCCGGCAGAGTAATTCAGGGTCAATTTTTCCGCAAACAGCACACAGCGGCGGGATGAATATATCTTTAAAAATATCTACAAAATTTTTATTAACTTTTTTCGGTATTTTCTGTATCAATATCAATTATTTCATTGGACATGATTTTTACACTCGGATGAATCCTTATTCCATCCTTTATAACGCTTTTTGAACCAATTACTGCTTTTTCAAGAATTGAAGCTTTATCATTTATTTTTGCATCATATCCTATAATGGCGCCTATTAAAGAAGCATCTTTACCCACATAACCGCTGCCCCATTTTATACCTCTATACAATACTGCTCTTTCATCTACAATTGTATTATCTCCGAGAATTATAGGACCAAAAAGCTTTGCATCTTTTTTTATGGTACAGTTATCTCCGATACATACCGGAGGAATTATAACCACACCTTCCTGGATCTTACAGTTTTTCCCGACCCAGACCCCCTCTTTTATTTTTTCCCCGGGAATGCTTACATTGACTTTGCCTTCAAGGGCATCAAAATTACCCTGCTGATACTCGTCAAGACCCCCTACATCATTCCAGTACTGGTTATGGCGGTAACCATAATATACAATATTTTTACTTAATAAACCCGGGAAAACATTTTTACCAAAATCGCAAAATTCACCCCGGCAAGGCATAAAACTAAATATTTCCGGTTCAAAAAAATATATGCCGCTGTTTGCAAGGTTTGACTCGGCTTCCCCGCTTAAAGGCTTCTCCTGGAATCCCTTTATTCTCTTATTTTCATTTATCAG
This sequence comes from uncultured Actinomycetota bacterium, assembly GCA_964424685.1. Classification (GTDB taxonomy): domain Bacteria; phylum Actinomycetota; class Humimicrobiia; order Humimicrobiales; family Humimicrobiaceae; genus JAQVEM01. The sequence continues at coordinate 1,861 of CAYRJH010000040.1, forward strand.
TACCACACCGTATTGAGATGCATCTTCAACTTCGCTTAAGATTAGAGTGGCAACGCCTCCTTTTTTTTTATGGAACTCCGCGGCTGCTGTTAAATCAATATCGGTTAATGCATCGCCGCTTATAACTAAAAACGTATTATCTTCAAAAAAGCCTTCCACGTTCTTAACCCCTCCCGCAGTCCCAAGAAGTTTTTTTTCATATGAATAAACAATGTTTACTCCCCACCTGGAGCCGTCTCCAAAATAATTTCTTATCTCGTCCGGATACCAGTGAAGATTGCAGACAATATCGGTAAAATTGTGTTTGGCAAGCAGTCTTACAATATGCTCCATAACAGGTCTATTGACTATGGGAGCCATTGGTTTGGATATTAAGTCAGTAAGCGGCCTCAGCCTTGTTCCAAGACCGGCAGCCATTACCATAGCTTTATTTTTTATACCGGACACACGCCACTTCCTATTGCTTAACTTTTATTACTAAATGTTTTTTTAAGAATATTCTTCTTGTAAGGCGGATATATTATACCCCTCTCAGTAATTATTGCAGTTATATTACCGGCCGGTGTAATATCAAAAGCAGGGTTTTCTACCGGCATATATTCCGGAATAATAGTTTTACCCGAAATTTCTCTCATTTCTCTTCCATCTCTATACTCTATGGGTATATTATCTCCGCTTTCTATCTTTATATCAACAGTGGAAAGAGGCGCCGCAACATAGAAAGGTATGCCATAATAACCTGCAAGAATGGATAAGCTTAAAGTACCTATTTTGTTTGCGGTGTCTCCATTCGATGCTATTCTATCCGCGCCAACCAGAACCGCATCAACTTCTTCTTTTGACATAAAATATCCGGCCATATTATCAGATATAATAAAAAAGGGGATCCTGTCCCGGTAAAGCTCCCAGGCAGTGAGTCTTGCCCCCTGAAGAAATGGCCTGGTTTCGTCCACTATCACATTTGCAAGTTTTCCTTCTTTATTCAGACTCCTGATTACTGAAAGAGCTGTACCATAACCTGAAGTAGCAAGAGCCCCTGCATTGCAGTGTGTAAGAATTTTAATTTTCTTATCCGTTTTTTTGTAAATATCTGTTCCGTTCAGGCCGATCCTCCGGTTAACCTCCGTGTCATGCCTTTCAATTTCTCCGGCTTCTTTGATTATCTTATCCCTTATTTCACTGACTTCCTGACTCCTGTTTACGGCCAGTACTTTTTTCATCCTATCAAGGGCCCAGAAAAGATTTACAGCCGTCGGTCTTGTCCCGGCGAGTAATTCTATATTCCCGTTTATATACCCGGCAAACTTTTCTTTATCTTTTCCCTTAAAATTTAATGCTGCCAGCGCTACACCGTAAGCGGCTGAAACTCCTATCGCAGGCGCTCCTCTTACAACCATATTTTTAATAGCTTTAGCCACACATGCGGCTGTTTTGCAGCTTACATATACTTCCTCAAAAGGAAGTTTTCTCTGGTCTATTAACTTTAGAACATTATTATCCCATTGGAGTGTGCGTACACTGCTTTCCGGAGAATGGTTGAAATCTATGTTCCCATTTCCCATGAGTTAAGATA
>CAYRJH010000040.1:3533-7799 GCA_964424685.1 uncultured Actinomycetota bacterium
CTGCTTTCCGGAGAATGGTTGAAATCTATGTTCCCATTTCCCATGAGTTAAGATAATCCTCCTGTTCCTGTGTTAACCTGTCTATTTTAACTCCCATACTCTTCAGTTTCAGCTCTGCTATCTTTCTATCAATTTCTTCGGGAACCGGGTAAACTTTCTTTAAAAGATTTTTACTATTTCTAAAAATGTATTCTGCACTTAAAGACTGATTCGCAAAACTCATATCCATTACACTTGCAGGATGACCTTCAGCTGCACTTAGATTTACCAGCCTTCCTTCCGCAAGTACATATATCCTCCTGCCGTCCTGCATAAGGTATTCCTCAACAAAAGGTCTCACTTTTCTTTTTGACCTGCTGTTTACCTTAAGATAATTTAAATCTATCTCGGCATCAAAATGTCCGGAATTGGCCAGAATTACATTATCCCTGCAATTTTTTATTATATCTTTTCCTATTACATTTTTATTACCTGTGACCGATATGAAAATATCCCCAACCTTTGCTGCTTCCAGGGAGCTCATAACTCCAAATCCGTCCAGTTTGGCCTCCAGCGCCTTTAAGGGATCTACTTCAAGTATTATAACGGAAGCACCCATGCCTTTTGCTCTTGCGGCCACGCCTTTCCCGCACCAGCCATAACCGACTACTACAAACTTTTTGCCGGCAAGCAGGATATTAGTTGCCCTTAATATCCCGTCAATTGTACTCTGACCCGTCCCGTAACGGTTATCAAAAAAGTGTTTTGTTTTAGCATCGTTTACGGCAATAATTGGATAGCGAAGGACTCCTTTTTTTTCCATGCTCTTAAGCCTTATTACCCCAGTCGTGGTTTCTTCCGTACCGCCGTATACCCCTTCCAGCAATTCTTTCCTGCTGCTGTGAATAGTTGAAATTAAATCTGCCCCGTCATCCATTGTAATCTGCGGTCCCGTATCAAGAACACTGTTTATGTGCCTGTAATATGTTTTATTGTCCTCCCCCTTAATGGCAAATACATTTATTTTAAAATCCTTTACAAGCGAAGCTGCAACATCATCCTGCGTGCTTAAAGGGTTGGAGGCGCATAAAGCTACATTGGCCCCTCCCTCTTTTAAAGTAATCATAAGATTCGCCGTTTCAGAAGTGACATGCAGGCAGGCTCCCAGTGTCAGACCCTTTAAAGGCTTCTTTTTGGAAAATCCCTCTCTTATTCCCGCCAGTACCGGCATTTCTATTGCAGCCCACGCTATTTTATTTCTGCCGTCTCCGGCCAAATTAATATCCTTTACATCAAATTCCATTACAGTTTTCCTTCCCAGGCTTGTTTATCTCGCCTATTATTTATTTTTTAGCTTGATTTTATTTTATTTTTTTAAGTTCGGATTTCAGTGATTCTATTTTTTCCACAGGACCCGGATTAATTCCACATAAAAGCGCCAGATATACGCTCGCTATATCTCCGAGATACATGGTTGAGAGCACTTTTGCCAGTTTTGATTTTCCTTCCACGTGTATATCTATTATTTCATTAACATTATCTTTAATGAGGTTTAGAGTTATATCAATCCGCGTCTTTATTCTTATATTTTCATCTTCCTCCCTTAAAGCCAGGATTATGAATTTTCCCGTAATATCTTTTAACCTTTCCCAGCCTACAGTTTCATTATGATTTAATTCCGGAAATTCATTGCACCAGCAGGGGGTCTTTGAATTTTCATTTATTTCACATTTTAACCTGTAGGCAACCGCACTTAATATTCCCTCTGTTCCATATACAATAGGAAGATTGCCTGAAATCTTTAAAGCCAGCTTTTTTGCAGGATTTTTATCGCTTGCGGTTTCTCTTGAATAGAGTCCTGCTTTTTCTTTTATTAAATCCAGTGCTTCTTCTATATCACCATAAGGTATGCTTATTATATTTAAATTATCCAGCATAAGGTACGCGGGGAAAAATAAGTAGCCGATGGCCCCTCTGGGCTGCATTTTTGAAGGTATCCTTATTATAGTTTTCTCACTTCCTATACAAATCTTTTCCAGTTCTCCGCCTGAACAGATACCTATAACCTCGCACTCGCGTTCCAGCGCCTGGTTTGTTGCAGAAATTGTCTCTTCTGTGTTCCCGGAATAACTTATGGAAATAACAAGCCACCCCTTTTGTATAAAAGAGGGGAGGTTATACCCCTTTACGATTTCAACGGGTATACCGATATCATCTTTTATTAGAGCCTTAATAATATCCCCGGCAAATCCGGACCCTCCCATACCTAAAAAAGCAATACCTTTAAAATTCTTCTCTTTTATTTTTTTAAGGTCAGCCCCGACTGCAATTTCTCTTGCATCCAGCAGCTGCTGGTAAAATTTTTCTTCTGTTTCCAGCATCCCTTCTGTATCAATTTCTGTTATCTTTTGAAGATTATCCAGAATATTCATGATATATACCTCTCTTTTATCTTATTTAAATGTTTTTAGTTTTAATTTTTAAATTTTCTTCTTTTAAAGGTCTTCTTTTTTAAAAAACACTGTCTATGATTTTTTTACCGAGTCCCTGAAGGTATTTTGTTTTTTCCTCACTTTCACCTTCAGTATAGACTCTTACTACTGCCTCAGTTCCCGATGGCCTTATCATTATCCAGCTCCCGTCATCCATAATATACTTATAACCATCAAGTGTTATAACCTTCCCGGCACCTGCATTTTTTAATATTCCGGGAATGCCCTCTTCCAGGAGAGACTTTAAATTCTCTTTCTGCGGCAGACCGATTTTATAATCAGTTCTGTCGAAAACAAAATATCCAAATTCATTATAAATCTCATCAAGAATCTGGTTTACAGTCATATTAAGACTGCATATTATTTCTAAAAGTCTCAAACCCATTAATATTCCGTCTCTTTCCGGTAAAATCCCTCCTGCCCACAGGCCCCCGCTTTCTTCACCGCCTGCAATAACTCCGCCTTTTAAAATCTCTTCCGCTATATACTTAAATCCCACGGGAGTAATAACGATTTCCAGATTATACTTTGCGCATATTTTATCTATTATGGAAGAAAGATTTATGGATTTTACAACTTTGCCTTTAATTTTCCTTATGCGGGCCAGGTACCATAAAACTATGGCGTAAATGTGATGCGAGCTAATATAATTGCCGCCCTCCCCGAGGAGCGCAATCCTATCGCCGTCACCGTCAAGGCAGATAGCCATTTTATATTTTTTATCCTTAAGAATATCCCTTGCTTCGGCAAGATTATCCCCGATGGGTTCGGGGTTTATGCCTCCGAAAGAAGGGTTCAGAATTGAATGTATTTCTGCGAGATTTCCAGGATTGAACGTCTCAAGAATATCTTTGAATATACCCTGCGCTGCGCCGTACATCGGCTCCAGCAGCAGGCCAAAATCAAAACCTCTTATAACATCCTTATTCACCTGCCCCAGGATATTCTCCCTGTAGCCGGTCAGTAAATCAACTCTCTTAACAGTACCGCCGCCTGCGCTCTTAAAGTTTAATAATTTCTCATATTTTCCTGTATTTTCAAGCACTTCATCTACTTCTTTTTCAACTTCCGTTATTATATCCATGGTGGCCGAACCGCCAAAAGGACTTTTAATCTTATAACCATTATAATAATAAGGGTTATGGCTGGCAGTAATCATTATTCCCAGATCTGCTTTTCTCTCAATTACGGCATAAGAAAGCATAGGCGATGTAACGATCCTGTCGGAAAGATGCGTTGTTATACTATTCAGCGCAAAAACCCCGGCCGAGACTTGAGCAAATCTTTCAGAAAGGAATCTTGTGTCATATCCCAGTACTACAAAAGGCTTCTTATCACCGGGCACCTTTTTTTTAAGGTAGTTACTGACCGCCTGGGACACGATTCTTACTCCCTCAAAAGTAAACTCGTCAGCTATCAGACCCCTCCAGCCGTCAGTTCCAAATTTTATAATTTTTTCTTTCATAGTACATGACTCCTCTAACAACTGATTAGCTAATTTTTTTTAAATCTGCTTCTTTAGATTATTATAATCATATTCAACCATAATCTTTACAAGCTGGTCAAACGCGGTTTTTGGGGTCCACCCCAACTTTTCCCTGGCTTTAGATGAATCCCCTACCAGAAGATCCACATCGACGGGGCGCATAAATCTTTCATCAACTCCTACATATTTTTCCCAGTCAAGATCCAGGCACTGGAAAGATAATTGGACCCATTCTTTAACAGAATGAGTCTCTCCCGTACTAATAACGTAATCTTCGGGCTCATCCTGCTGGAGCATGAGCCACATAGC
>CAYRJH010000040.1:7899-10175 GCA_964424685.1 uncultured Actinomycetota bacterium
TTCCCAAACATTTCAGAACTGGAAGCCTGGTAAAATTTTATTTCTTTATTCATGTGCCTTACTGCTTCCAGCATTCTTGTTACACCGAGTGCCGTAAATTCACCGGTTAGTACCGGCTGTTTCCAGGATGTGGGCACAAAAGACATCGCTCCAAGATTATATATCTCGTCAGGCTGTGATTCTTTTATAGCGTCAATTATTGATAATTGGTCAAGTAAATCAGCCTGGACAAATTTCAATCTGTCTTTTATATGCTCTATTCTCTCAAAATTTTCCACTGACGAACGCCTTACCATTCCGTAAACCTCATAACCCTTGTCCAGTAAAAAATCAGCCAGGTAAGAGCCGTCCTGCCCGGTAATTCCTGTTATCAGTGCCTTTACCATTGCTTTTCTCCCCTCTCAAATTTTAAAAAAATGAATCAGTCGATTCTTTGGCTAAAAATAATCTACTTCATGGGAACAGTAGAATTTATATTAATTTTAATACCGTTTTTTAATATATTGTTTTTTCCAATCCTGCTATTATCACCCACTACAGAATAACCGTCAATAATTACATTGTCACTGATTTCCACGTTATTTGAAATTATTGATTTTCTTATAAAACATTTTTTACCGATTTTACAATTGTTAAAGATAACACTTCCGGATATTTCTGCTCCTTCCGATATATGGCAGCTGTCCCCGATTACTGTAAGAGGCATTATCCTGGCATTTTCCTCTATCTCTGTCTTCTCACCAATAACTGACGGACCGGAAATAAAATTTTTCTTAAAATATTTTGTACCTTTTCCTATATAAATATCTTCCATTGCTTCTTTGCCGGGAAATTTAAAATTTATTTTCTTATTTAAAATATCCCGGTGGGCCATAAGGTATTTTTGAGGTGTCCCTACATCCAGCCAGTAAGAATCGGAGACATAACCAAAAATCCTGTAACCTTCATCCAGAACGCCCGGAAAGAGCTCTCTCTCAAAAGAATACTTCTTGCCCTCCGGTACAAGTCCCATTATATGGGGTTCTATGACATATGTCCCCGCATTAACAAGGTTAGTGACAGTCTCGTCTTTATCCGGTTTTTCCAGAAACTGCATAACCCTGCTTTCATTATCTATAGGTACCAGGCCATAGGAAGTTGGGTCTTCGACAGGAGTTAATGATATGGTAATGTCCGCCTTCTTTTCTTTATGAAAAGCCCTCATGCCAGTTAAATCCAGTGAAGACAGGATATCACCGTTAAATACCATAAACCTGTTATTATCCAGGTATTTCTCCACATTTTTTACGCCTCCGCATGTACCCAGCGGTTCTTTTTCCTCAACACAGGTAATCTTTACTCCAAATCTGCTGCCGTCTCCAAAATAATCTTTAAAAATTTCCGGAAGATAGCCGGTAGAAAAAATTATATCTTCAATCTTATGAGATTTGAGCCATAAAATGAAATTTTCCATAAAAGGCCTGTTTACAAGCGGAAGCATGGGTTTTGGATTTAAAATAGTAAGCGGACGCAATCTTGTCCCCTCTCCACCTGCCAATATTACTGCTTTCATCTTTACTTCCCTCCCCACTCTTAATTTAAATCTTTAACCCAATTTTTCCTTCCAGTAGTCAAGCGTATCCTCAAGCGACTGTTCAATGGAATATTCCGGGGACCATCCTGTATGAGCCTTTAATTTACCGTTATTCCCATATATTGTTTTTACATCAATTGCCCTGAACCTTGACCGGTCAATCTCCACTTTTATATTACGTGTTTTACTCAACGATATAAGTACAACAAGTAAATCTGATATTTTTCTCTTTTCCCCCGAGCAGACATTATAAACCTGGCCCCTGGTTCCCCTGTTTATAATATAATTGTATGCCTTAACTGCATCCCTTACATCCAGGAAGTCCCTGCAGGACTCTATATTCCCAACCATTATTACCGGTTCCTGCGTGCCTTTATCTATTAAAGCTATCTGTCTCGCGAAATCCGAAATGACAAATCTTTCTGACTGGCCGGGGCCGATGTGGTTAAATGACCTGCTTATAAATACCAGTAGTCCATATGCACTGCAGTAAACAGAAGAAAAAAAATCGAGAGCTGACTTGCTGATGGCATAGGGGTTCTGCGGGCAAATCCGGAAATTTTCATCAATAGCTTTATCTCCGCCCCCGGCCTCGCCGTATTCTTCTGCGGTGCACACCATAAGAACCCTGCACTGCGGACAGAATGCCTTAAGGGCTTCTAAAATATTTATCCCTCCGAAAACATTTATCTTAAAAGTCTCT
>CAYRJH010000041.1:0-5247 GCA_964424685.1 uncultured Actinomycetota bacterium
AGGAGCCGCAAAAGAAAACAAATAATTACCCAGATTATCATTGCCCCGCCCAGATACCATAGTGAAAAAGACCAGGAGGCAAGATTTATTTTTCCCGTGGCTACTCCCAGGGGGATTCCCATCATCAGGCTAAATCCAACTATAAAGGATGGAGCTATCGCAAGATCAGGGTTATTTGCTAAATTTAAAAGAATAATGATAAGGAGTAACCCTAAAAAGAGCAGGGGATTGATAAGAAAGCCTGTAACCAGTGCCGGAATGGGTAAAATAAAATTCCCTGCAGCCGGTTTAATTGTAATAAGATTTATTGCAAGTAAGACTATCAGTGTGGAGACAGTGGAAATGATAAAACCGGGAAGAAAAATAGCAAGACTTTTACCTATCCATATCTCTCCCGGAGAAAGCGGAGTAGCCAGTAAAGAAGTAATATTGCCGTTGACTTTTTCTTTAATTATGGGAAGGCTTGCAAATGCCCATATAAATGTTATAAGGATAAATAACGGTAAGATATAGGCAATAAGACTTATTATCATTTCCAGGATGGGCCTGGCTTGTATTTCCATCAACCATTTATGCCTGCTTAATACAATGCTGATGATTAAAACAGCTGCGATGGTGACTACAGAGAATATAATGACTATACTCAGGAAGGCAGCGGTCTGCCGGAGCTCTCTTAAGTCTCTTTGAAAAACAATGCCTATTCTTCTCAAATCAGACTCCTAACTTGATAAAACTATTCTCTCGTTTGTAAGGCGGTGCAGCAAAGGTATGATAGCAATAATAATAATGGCAGCCACTCCGATATTAACTGCAGTAAATGACCATGAATTCATATCAAGAACATTGTGAATTGTAAGATTAATCATCAATGTTACAAAAACAGGCAAAAAAATCTGTACGATAATATTGGCATTGGCCGGTTTACCGGTCAGTCCGATAAGGTGGGTAATGAAACTAAGACAGATGTAGATAAGCGGGGCGGCAAGAAAACTGCTTACTGCTATCCATGGGTTAAAAATAAAACCTATCCTGGGAACAAAATATATGTAATTAACAGCAATCATGACGATAAGTGTAAAGATCACTCCGATAATCAAGCCCGGTATAAATATGGCTATGCTCCTGGCTATCCAGATATCTTTCGATTTAAGCGGAGTAGCCAGCAGTGATTCTATGATACTGCGGGATTTCTCACGTGTTAAAGAATTGGCAGCAAAAGCATTTATATATACACCCAGTGCAATGAGGGAAGTACTATACATAATCAGGCCGAGATAAAGCTCCAGCATAGATTTATCCGGGGAATCTTTACTCATTTCCGGGGCTATAGTTATAAGGCAGAAAGTTGCAGTCAGGCTGAGAACACATATTACTACTATAATTATATAAATAAGGAGTACAATTTTTGACCGGAGGTTATTTTTAAGGTTTGTAATAATTAATAAGCCGGTGTCTCTCATGATGGTTCAACCTCTTTTAAAATAGCGGCATACATTTCTTCCAGGGATGCTTCTTTTTTTATTGCTTCCTCGATTTTTATTCCTCGTCCGGCAAGAAAGCTGATTATGTCTGATATCTCCGTACCTTTTAAAGGTGAGAAAATAAGATCCTGTTCTTTTTTATCCTGGAATCCTAAATGCGGGAGATTTTTTAATTCAGCCAGCAGCGATTCCGGAATATTATGCGCAGTTTTAATTACAACCATGCCCCCGCCCATTCCGCGGCGCAGGCTTTCCAGTTCACCGTAGAGTTTTATCTCGCCCCTGTCTATAAGAGCAATGCGGTTACATATCCTCTGAACTTCATCAAGATTATGAGAGCTTAAAAAAATAGTCTTACTTTCATCATGCGCTATATTAATCATTATCTGTCTTATTTCTATCTGTCCTGACGGGTCAACTCCTGATGTAGGTTCGTCCAGAATTAGAACATCAGGGTTATGTAACATAGCCCTGGCTAAAGCCAGTCTCTGCCTCATTCCCCTGGAGTAAGTACTTACTCTGTCGCTTATTCTATCTGCCAGGCTTACCATTTTCATAAGTTTTGCGATTCTTTCTCCGGCTCCTGACATTCCATAAATCCGGGAGTAGAAAACAAGATTTTCTCCGGCGCTCATATTATCGTAGAGACCGTCGGCATCAAGAATAAAACCTATCCTCTTTCTGGTCTCGCTCATGTTAATATCCTGCCCGAGGATTTCTATCTTACCGGAATCGGACTGGAGCAGACCCAGAAGTATCCTTATGGTGGTTGTCTTACCTGCGCCGTTTGGCCCGAGATAGCCAAAGATATCACCATTTTCCACGGTGAAGCTTATTTCCTTTAAGATTTCCCGTTTTTCAATAGATTTTTTAACATTTGTTATACTTATTGCCGGATTCATTTCAAGCCCTCTCATTTATTCTTTTCTTTATGTTTTATTGTTGACCCTATCTCGCGAAACAGGTCTGCGGTACCTTCCATTGTTCTTTGCATAATATCAAAAGTGGCAATACCTAATCCTTTTTCCATGTCTCCAAAGACAAGCAGCTTATCACCGGTTTTGATATTAAAATCCCTTCTGGCGTCCGCCGGTATGACTATCTGGCCCCTCTCGCTTACTGTTATAGAACCGTAAAATTTTTTACTTTCCGGTGCTTTCATAAATAGTCCTTAATTAAATTACTATTACAAGATAAATCTTATTTACAAAGCAAATCATACTAATAAAATGGAGTGCTGTCAAGATTTTTGATATTTCTTCCGGCAGCTTTTTAGATTAAAAAAATGAGTAGAAAGAAAATAATAAAAAACAATAATTATTGTGTATAAATATACACAATAATTTTACTTATTTAAATTGTGTGGTAGAATTTACTAAAGGAAATCAGTAAAAGACAGAATAGAAAGATAAAATAATATCAGTGGAATATAAAATGATTATAAGGGATAAAAATGACAAGAATAAATATATCTATTCCAGATGAAACCTTAAAAAAAGTTGACAGGTATAAGCAGCTAATATGTATAACAAGGTCAGGGTTAATAAAAAGGGCTATAGAAAATTATTTTGCTGAATTGGAAAGTAAAATCCTTGAAGAGAAAAAGAAAGAAGCTATTAAAGATATAATAATGATCAGGGATAAGATTGGAAAGGAGCTTAAAAGCTGGGATTCTACTGAAGAAATCAGGCAACTAAGAGACAGCAGGTGGAAAGGTTCGTCAAAAAAATGATGGATTATAAAAAAATCGAAGAAAAAATAAATAATGATATTTTTTTGGTTTCTGAAAACTCAGCAAACTCTTTTAATAAAAAAAATTTATTGATACTGGATACTTCAGTTATTGTGAAGTGGTTTTTCAAGGATAATGAAAAAAATAGGGTTAAAGCAGATGTTATTTTAAATCAATATCTGGATAATAAAATTAAGATAATAATACCAGAATTGTCAGTATTTGAGCTGGCGAATGTCTTAAGAAATAAAATTAAAAAACATAAGGATGAGCAGTTAGATATAATTGACAGATTATATAAAATGGGCATTATATTTTACATAGATAAAGAAATTTTAAAAAATGCACTTAAAATAGCAATTGATATCAATGAAAGCGTTTATGACTGTATATTTTTAGCAACTGCAGAATATTTTAATGGGAAATTTATAACTGATGATAATTCCCTGTTTTCAAATTACAATAGTTATAAGAAAAAGAAAATTCAAATCTTTACCCTGGAAAATTATAAATGCTAAAAGATGTTTCTCTTATATGGGCCTGTATGATTTTTAGAGGAGATTATTTTTTTTGATTAGATTTATAACATAATCAACTGCTTCCTGCGGAGAATCTACTATCTTATAAAGTTTTTTATCTTCAGGGCTTACGGTGGCGTGTTTTACCACAAGAGACTTATCAATCCAGTCGCATATATCATTCCAGTAGCCGCTTCCGTAAAGGGCAATTGGAAAATGTTCAATCTTATCAGTCTGTGCCAGTGTCAGTGCTTCAAAGAACTCATCCAGCGTACCAAAGCCGCCGGGGAAAATAATATATCCTATCGAATATTTAACAAACATCATCTTCCGTACAAAAAAATAACGAAACTCAAGAGATATGTTCTGATATGGATTGCACTCCTGCTCGGATGGCAACTCTATATTGCACCCGATAGAAAGTCCGCCGGCTTCAAAGGCACCTTTATTTGCAGCTTCCATTATGCCCGGTCCACCTCCGGTAATAACGCCCATTCTCTTTTCTACCAGGAGGGCCGCAGTCTTCTCAGCAGCTTTATAATATTCATTTTCAGGTTTGATACAGGCTGAACCAAAAATAGATATACACGGACCCACTCTTGAAAGCGTATCAAATCCTTCAACAAATTCACCCTGGATACGCATTACGCGCCATGGATCGGTATCTGTAAAATCAGGCGGCTGGTCCTTTGATGGCTTCAGTAAGTTTTTATCTTCGTTTGTTTGAGGGTATTTTTTATTCATAATTTATATTCCTTTTTTTGCTTTTCCATAATTCTAACATATCATATACCATTTGAAAGGGAAAGAACCATACTTTTCATTATTGCATTTCCTAAATTAAAGACGGTCTCCTGAATGTATAAGAACCTGTAAAAAGCCGGTACGCTGCCAGATTCAAAGATCCACGCGGAACGGTGCTTGAAAAATATAGTCTATTAAAGTAAAATTTAAACACCTGATTAAAAAAAGTCAGTGTCTTTAAAATTTGTCTTTAAAATTTTTCAAATCTTAAGTTTATGCAATAACCATAAAAGAAGGGCCGGCATGATGGAAATAAGATATAAATGTGTCATACCTGTGATAGTTTTAGTATTATTTTTTGGACTTATTTTAAGTTCCTGCAAAAACCGCTCTTTGCAGGATGAAGAAACAGGGATTATAGAGGCAGAAGAGACCGGAGAAAAAATTGAGGAAACGGAAAATGACTTAGAATCCGTGCAGGCTGAACTTGACAGAGAAGAGTCTGAAGCGGAAAAAGAAGCCCTGGAAAAATCAGCAAATCAGATGGAGGAATTCATTAAGGTAACCAGCCCTTCGCCAAATCAGGTTATCAGCAGCCCTCTTATAATTACGGGGGAAGCAGTAGGCGGCTGGTTTTTTGAGGCAGATTTTCCTGTAAAGCTTTTAGACGGTGACGGAAATGAAATTGCGGTTCATTACGCAACAGCCGAGTCCGATTGGATGACCGAAGATTTTGTACCATTTAAGGCGACGATTGAATTTCAAAAACCGG
>CAYRJH010000041.1:5347-10135 GCA_964424685.1 uncultured Actinomycetota bacterium
GGGGAACAGGAAGAGCCCGTTGATGGGGAAGCCGGGGAGAAAGAAGAACCCGAGGATGAGTCGCCCCCGACAGATGCAGAAATTTCACGGGAGATAGAAAAAGACTTTAACCTGATTGAGAAAACAGTTGAAAATATTGAAGCAATTTTTAATTTTATTGATGAAAATATAGCAGACAGCAATCCTGAACTGGCCTCAAATATGATTTATGCGGCAATTAAACTGTGCGAAGCTTATAAAGCTGCATTTGAAGAAAAATTTACCGACCCGGAAGTTATGGCTACAATTTATGCACTTTCGACGACAGCAGTCGATGATGGGAAACTTGACCTTGTAGTGCTTAAAGGTATCGGGGATGAAAAAGTCAGGGAAATTGTCGAAGAAGCAATAAATAAAAAGTATAAATTAATAATGAGTGAGGGGATGGTCGAACCGGTTATAGATTACCGGGCTTATGATGAGTACATGCAGTATTTAAGCCCGGAAATGAAGGATTATCTTGATATAAAAATTGAAGAATCAGAAAAGCCCGTTTTAATGGATGCCGCAATTACCATTTCTGTGGATGATTACATCCAGAGGATCTTAAAATCCATTGAGTATGTGGAAAAATATCCGGATTCACCGAGATATGATGAAATCGAACAGTTTAAGGACCAGAGAATGTGGATATACCTCGGTGGTACTGATAACAGTCCGGTATTTGATTCAAACGGTAAAATTATACCCGATAAATTAAATGGGTTTAGGGATGCATTAACTAAATACCCTGATACCGGATTCGCAGAGATACTTGCTTCCTATCTGGATTTGCTGGAAGAGGAAAACTATGCCAGGACTGATAAAATAAAAGATTTCCTGGATGAAATTTATAAGATTTAATTACTCATAGTCCGGTAATTTTGCACTATCAATAAATTTTAAGGTGCGGCCGATAATTTTGCCATGAATGCTTAGGAAAATACTGATACTCCAACCCGGCTGATTCTTTCATTAAAAAAATATTCATATCACTATTAATATATTTTTTCATTAAAGATTAATTAAAATTTTAATTAATATATATAAAATTATATATTGACTAATATTTATATTTTTATTATACTTAATATTACTTTCTGTTACTTTTTGATACATTTTAATTCTTACGGAAATGTATGGAATCGGTATGCAGTAAATTGGCGGGTGTTCACTATTAGTTTGAGAAAGAGTATACGATGTGGCAGAATAATATATATCTTAACGTTCTATTAGTATCTATACTGGTTTTATTTGCCGCATCTTTCTATATCATCCGTTACTTTAAAAAGACCCTTAATCCATACCTCGTGATGCTCCTGTTTGTTTCGATTGGATGTATGGTGGCGGAGTATCTCATGCTTGGTTTCACATCCCTCTCATTAAAAATTATATTTGACAGGATTGCTTTTACCGGCATTGCTGCAATACCGGTTTTATGGTTTTTAGCAGCTCTTAAAATTTCAAACAATGATAAGTATATAAATTATAAAACTATTTCTTTTATATCACTTCTGCCGGCTACACTAATGATACTGAGTTTTACTAATGGATTTCATGGATTGATGTGGAAGGAAGTTTATCTAAGCAATATTACACCGTATTTATTAATCAAGGAGCCTAATGTATTATCATGGGTATTTAAATCATATTCGGCTGTTATTGGAATATTCGGCTTAATATTAATATTAAGGATCCTTTTCAAAGAAAAATACTACTATAGAGAACAGTCAGGGTTAATAATGCCAACTGCTGTTGTTTCATTATTACTGATTACTTTCGGCATTTTAGGTATAGAACCCTTTAATTACATAAATATAACTCCTATAGTCATTGCTCTATGCACGATGTTTTTGGTGTTTATATTAAACAAAAGAAGAAAAGGCATGATGCAGACAATAGGGGCAAATAAAATAATTGATAACATGGGTGATGGAGTATTTATACTGAGCCCGGAAAACAAAGTAGTAAGTTTCAATAATTCTGCTGGGATAATGTTTAAAATCGGTAGTGATAATATAATAGGCAAAGATATTCTCCGGGTAGTTCCGGATATCAATATCAGTGAGATGCTGAGTAGGGATAAAAGCAGTAAATATGTCAAGATAGAAGATAATGGAGGAACATCTTACTACAGCATATCCACTTCGAATATAAAGGATTTTCAGGATATCATGATTGGTAAGTATGTTATATTCAGAGATTATACGGACAAAGTAAAATCGGAAGAGGAAATAGAATACCTGGGCTATCACGATAATCTGACCGGCCTTTATAATAGAGCTTACTTTGAAAGAGAGATTAAGAACATGGATACCCCTGTTCGGCTTCCTCTAAGCATAGTAGTCGGGGGTGTTAATGGTTTAAGGATTGTAAATGAGGCTTTTGGCCGTAAAAAAGGAGATCTGATACTCACTATCCTGGCAAAGATATTTGAAAAATCCGTTAGAAAGGACAGTGTTGTCTGCAGGTGGGGCGAAGATAAATTCATTTTTATTTTCCCTAAAACATTCCATAAAGAAGCCGAAAAGATTATAGAAAGAATAAGAAAAAAAATTGTAAATTATAAAAAGGTGGAAGTACCTTTAAGTATGGCGCTTGGTTCGGCTACCAAGGAGTATCCATCTGAAAATATCGGAGATATAATCATAGAAGCCGAAAGCAACATGTTTAAAAGAAAACTAATTGAGGGAGGAAGTGTCGCGAGCTCCATAATATCTTCCCTGGAAAGAACTCTATCTGAAAAAAGCCACGAAACCGAACAGCATGCAAAACGCATGGATAATTTTGCGCGGACCCTTGGTAAGAATATAGGCTTAACCGAGAATATACTTAACAATCTATCTCTTCTTGCCTCGCTTCATGATATCGGAAAGGTAGCTATAACAGAAGAAATACTGCTGAAAAAGCTTAAATTAACAGAAGAGGAATGGGAAGCGATAAAGAAGCATCCTGTAATCGGCAGCAATATAGTTAAATCCACCAGGCAGATTGCCCATATATCTGAGGGTATCCTTCACCATCATGAGTGGTGGAATGGAGCCGGTTATCCTTCAGGGTTAAAGGGCGAGGAAATTCCCATTGAATCCAGGATAATATCCATTGTGGATGCCTATGATGTTATGAGAAACGGCAGACCCTACAAGAAAAAGATGAGTAAAATAGAGGCAATCGAAGAGTTAAGAAGATGCAGCGGAACACAATTTGATACTGAATTGGTTGAGATTTTTATTAAAAAAGTCCTGCATGACGAAGAAACCATAAAGAAGAAAACGGTAGAGCGCCAATCGGAAAATGGCTGGAAGGTGCGGTCTTCAGAAAAATTAAACAACAAAAAATCGCTGGTTAATCATCCAGCGATACAGACTCCTTAACTACTTCTGCAAATAAACCCGGACCCGAGGATAAGCTGCCTCTATTCTTTCTAAGATAGGAGAATCTGAATGGTGAGTAGCTCTCGATATTTTGAGTATATGATTTACTATAGAACTTATTATTAAACCCGATTGACTCAATTATCAGTATTTTAATACTTTTTTCCATAAGGCTTTTCATAGAATTAAGATTGCTCCCATTAAAACAATTGATCTGTTCCATTATTCTGGTGCCGATGTTAAAAGTTCGGTTCGTCAATTCATCCAGTGGAGTCTGGCGGCAGGCCCGGGAGAAGATGGTCAGAAGTCCCGCCTCTAAATCTTTATCAGTGTCCTGTATATCGTCGGCAAGCTGAAGGTATGCGCCGTAATTAAATAAAAATCTTCTCTGGGCTTCTGTTAAGAAACCTGATACAAGATAACCATCGGCAAGAACCGAAGTGCCCCCTTTTTCGATGCATATTTTCAGGACATCTGTTTCGCTGAGCGAGTCTGAAGCATCAAGGAGGCTTACACTTTTAGTCTGGCTGTCATGGATAGCCAGCAGACTCCTGTAAACGTCGGGATAAGCCAAACGCTCATATTGTTTTTCAATGATTCCTATCAGGTCAAAAATATTTTTTTCAGCATTATTTGCAGGTGTAATCTTCTCACCGTTTATTCTCCGCTTGAAACGCCGGCTGAAAATAGTTTTTTCCTTACGGGAGATAGAAGGATCATCAAGGTAATTATCCGTATAGGGGTAAAGCATGCTGTATGCAAAAACAGAAGGCGTTAACTTAACCGGCAGGCCCATCATTGATTGTATCCCGTTTATTATCCAGACATTGCGGCTGGCCTGGAAGATATCTTCGGTGCTCATATCCGGGTCAAACTTGCGCCCCTTTTCCATAAATTTATTTGTTGATTTCCTGAAACCAGCCGAGAATACGATATCTAAATGGCTATCCTCATAGTTAAGGGCTGACTTGAAAAAATCCCTTATATCGGTAAAAGAAATTTTGGCGGAACCGGGATTATTCCCCCGGGTTTTATGGTCTTTATTTTGTCCTTTCCTTATCTTTTTTAAGAATTCTTCGGTCCTGGCCTCACAGGATAATTTATCTTTGCGGGTGTATGTGTCAACCAGGGATAAAGGGGCCCGTGTGCTGCATTCATTCCAGGACTTCATGAACCAGTCAGCGTATTTTTTAATTTGCATATCTTGTTAAATTAAAATAAATAAATTTTTAAAAACCCCATGGAGCTAAATTATAACAAATATTTATTGGTTTGGGTTTATTTTTTTATCTGCAGCTTTGAATAATAGCCATTGTTCTCTGTCATTTTGCCTGCCTGTACGGATCAAGTAATAACCGCCCTTTATTTTTTTACCTTTAAGGAAGATCTCGATTTT
>CAYRJH010000042.1:0-9057 GCA_964424685.1 uncultured Actinomycetota bacterium
TTATTATTTTATCAGGATTTTGCATTATATCCACTACTGCCTTTTTGTTAATTTTAAAACCGTGCTCATTTAATATTTTTATCTTTTTCAGTGAATGTTTGCTGAAGAAAATTTTATTCATTTTTAATAAATCTATAATTAATACTTTAACATTTTAACTAAATATGCTAAAGTGTATTTATATTATAGCATAAATACATAATTAATTGTATATGAGTTTTTAAGGATATGAAAGAGATAATAAGCAAGCTAAGATTCCTTATTGATAAGATAAAATATAAAAAGGGGAAGAATCCATACATTTCGATAATAGTCCTGCTCGTTATTATAGTGGCTTCATTTGCCATAATCTATATAAATATGCGGATCGAAATAAAAAGGAAAGAAAATATCCTAAAAAGTTATTATCCGGAAATTAATACTGCCGGAAATGAATCAGACGGGATTATGGAAACCGGACTTGACGGGGCTGATAAAGAAATCAACGAAGCAATAACATTGTATGAAAATAAAGACGGACACTTGACTGACGGTAGTATGGGAAATGTAGAAGATACCGGTGATGCTTTAAGCCCGGACAAAAAAACTGATATGATAAAAGTTTATATATGCGGTGCGGTTAAAAATCCGGGTGTTTATGAGGTTGATGAAGGAGCAAGGATAATAGATTTACTGGAGATAGCAGGAGGCCTGAATGAAAATGCCTGTCCCGAGATTATTAATCTGGCGCAGCCCGTAATTGACGGCCAGAGAATTTATGTTCCATCCAGGGAAGAAATTACCGGCGGCAGCTCTCTTTTTCTTACGGATAATTTCTCAAATGATTACTACTCTTCTGATAATAGAATTGTAAATATTAATACGGCAAACTTGAAGGAGCTCGAGACACTGCCGGGAGTGGGCCCGGTAATTGCCCAGAATATAATTGAATACAGAAACAGAAATGGATCATTTAAGAAAAAAGAGGAATTAAAAAATGTAACAGGCATTGGGGAAAAAAAATATGAGGAAATCAGTAAATTTATTTCAATTTGAAAGAGATAAAAAGAAAAATAATATTATTTCTATGCAATGATTACTATCTTTTCTGGGCCCTTGGATTAACTGCAGGTGTATATACAGGAGGTATTTCTAATCCATGTAATATATACATGACCGCAGCCGGGGTTACGGCTGTAGCAGTGCTTCTGATTATTGAAATTATAGCAGCCGGAAAATTTTTATTGGAAAAAAATTCTTCTGGATTTCTTAAAGGAAAAAAATTTGAAAAAGACACCGAAAATGACTGTAAATTTCTGCCCGGGAGCAAATCGCCGCCTGATTCAGAGAAGAAAAATACAGGGTTGTTTATTACCACTGTAATCCCATTTTTAATTTTATTTTTTATTGGAAATTTAATTATCAGGATATATGATTTTAGAGAAACTAAAAATATAATTTCAGCCATCTATCAAAATGAAAATTCAGCAGCGGGTAACAGCGGCGCCTTTAGTGTAATATACGGCAGAGTATCGGACCACCCTTCAAGAAGCTATGGTAACTTAAATTTTACGCTGGCAGTGGATAAAATATTTATTTATGATTCCGGCAGAGATCCGGATGGTTTTATTGAAGCCGGGGAGCATGTGGTCATAAAACTAAATAATGCATCGGGTGGTTTTATATCAAGGGACGACTATCTAAGAATAAAAGGCAGCTTTAAAGAAACTGATTTAAAAAACTTAAAATCCGGCAGGCAGGAGAATAAAGAAATATTTTTTAAAGCCGGGGAGCATGATGCAAAAAAAATCGGTTGCAGCAGCCCGGGATATAAAATATTTATTTTTAGGAGCAGACTTTATAATTGCCTGAAAAATGCCTTTTATAGAAATTTAGAAAATGTAAATGCCTGCATAGCCGAAGCTGTGATACTGGGCAATAGAAATAGCTTACCTTCATATCTGGTGGAATCTTTTAAAAGATGCGGGGTGTATCACCTTTTTGCAATTTCGGGCCTGCATCTTTCTTTTTTTACTTCACTTATATATTTAATTTTTAAAAGAGTCCGTTCATCTGATTATATTTTAGGGGCCGTAATCATTTTTTTGATTATTTATAATTTTCTGGTAGGGGAAAGGGCCAGCATGTTAAGAGCTTCAATCGCAGTCATTTTTATTTTTCTTGCGGGGAGGTGGAACAGGGAATACAGCCATAAAATTATTCTTTATCTTTCTTATATTATATTGATTATTTATAATCCTTATTTTATTTATAACACCGGGTTCTGGATGACTTTCGGCTCTATGGCAGCCCTGGCTTTTATATATCCGTTTATGCTGAAAGCTGCCGGAGGTATCTTTATCTTTAAAAGTTCCATACTTAATTTTTTTGCAAAAATTATTTTTATTACTTTATCGATACAGGTTGTTTTATTTCCTGTTATTGCTTACTTTTTTAATGAAGTTTCATTGATTTCACCTTTGGCCAATATTTTAATAATACCGGCATTTTATATTCTCCTCTCTATTATGATATTTTCCTCAGCTATCATAATAATCTGGCCGCCTGCGGGGGGATTTTTCTTAAAATCAAGCGTGATTTTTTTTAAATATATATTGAGGACGGTTAAGATATTAAGCAGATTCGATTTATGCATTATTAGTTTTAATAGCTTCACAGTAAGAAATATGGTAGCTTACTATATGGTATTTTTAATCTTAATATTTATTATTTATGTACTTGTAAAAATAACCGGTGCCGGAAAAGGAAAATTTTAAGGCATATGTTATACTATAATGATTTTAATAAGTAGCAGCCGGGTTATGAATTCAAAACCGTGCTTCCCGGGGATATGACTTTTAAAAAATACTATGAATAAAATTATTGATTTTGTAAAAAATAAAAGGATTAATGCTGAAAAAGGAATAATGGTTTTTTCTTTTATCCAGAGATTATTACTGAATACAGGCATAAGTATCATTGGACCAATTATTCCGTTAATTGCTTTTGAATTAAAAGTCGGCCTGGACTATATGGGAGGCATATTATCAATCGGTGCTTTTGTGTTGCTTGTGACCTCAATTTGTACCGGTTTCTTGCTTGAATTATTCGGATTTAAAAAAATAATCTTAAGCGGAGTGCTGTTGTATATTCTGGGCTGTCTGGGATTATTTTTTTCTTATTCTTTTATTACATTTACTGTATCTTATATATTTATACAATTAGGCTCGGGGATCATAGCAATATCAACTATATCTTTAATTGGAACCCACTATTTTAAAAATAAATCCAAAAATATACTTGTATCCAACATTGGACTGACCATCGGTTCAGTTGTTGCTCCTTTACTTGTAAGTCTGGTGCTTTCTATTAATATAAGATGGCAGATCCTATTTATTTACATTCTTATTCCCCAGATTATTTTAATATTATTATTGATTTTTTTAAAAATACCTAAAAAGGACGGCCCTGTAAAAAATTTTAAAAGCCTTTTTAATACCAATAAGAACGTTGCATCTCATCCATATATTATTCTCTGCGGTATTGTTGTATTTCTCTATATTTCTACAACACAGACATTTTACACCTGGTTTACTTCATATTTCTCAGCTCTTGATATTAAACTGGGAGTAAGCTCGCTGATTCTGGCTATTTATGCAACTGCTCTTCTGGTGGGCATGTTTGTTAAAAATTATATGGTTAAATACATAGAAGAAAAAAAGCTGTTATTGGCAAGTATCTCCCTGGCATTTATATTCCTGCTTTTGGCGTTTCTTGTTCAAAATATGGTAGCCAAAAGTATTTTAATATTCCTGTTCGGGATAAATATAGCGGGGAATTTCTCCCTGACTTTTTCTATGGGTTTAAATATAGGCTCGCAGTTTACCAATGTTATTACAAGTATAATGCATGCTTCTTCCAATCTTGGAGTAATAGTATTTCAGTACCTTAGCGGATATTTGTCGGAGCATTTTTCAAAAAACAGCGTATTATACATTGACCTGGCCTTACTGTTAATCCTTATTGTAATCATAGCTTTTATGAATAAAAGAGAACTCAGGTATTTAAGCAGAAATATAAATACGGTTTAAGCATAAAAATATAGCCTGAAAGTAAAAAAGTGTTATGATTGGATATAAAAATGGATAACTCAAAAAAAGAACTTTTAAAACTGGAAAAACTCCTGCCGGCTTATTTGTACTTCAGTACGAGCGGCTCATTACTTGAAGATACCATTGATAATATAAAAAGCCTTTTAGAGGGCAAGGTTAATCTTGATACAGACTTTAAGATTTTTAGCGGTATGGAAGAGATTGCTGAAGAAGAATTTGCAGGTTATATAAATACCCCTTCCCTGTTCTCATCTAAAAAAATAGCTGTGATAAAATATATCGAAAAAGTACCGGTAAGTTTACAGAAAAAAGTAGCAGATTTGATATTGATGGGTAGAAGTGAAAACGCAAATATAATTTTCATTATTACTTCTTCAAAGCAAAAATTTAATCCTTTACTTCTTGATGCAATTAAGAAGACCGGAAAAGTCATACAACTGAAGCCGCTATTAAGCGGCAGTCTGAAAAAATGGCTTGATGAAAAATCTGATTCTGATGGAATAAAATTTACTGAAGATGCCGCATCACTCCTGATAGAAAATGTAAACCTGGATTTAAGTCTACTTAAGAGAGAATATGAGAAACTTTATAACTATATAAGTTCAGAAGAAAAGAAAATAATTGATGAAAATACGGTCAGGTTTCTGGTCAATCGTGTTTATTCATTGAAAATATTTGACCTGGTAGATTATATCGGTCAGAAAGATAAAGATAACAGTCTTAAAGCTTTGAAAGCTATTCTTGTAGAAGGACAGAATCTAATCGGGCTTATTACACTGCTTCACAGGATGTTTAAATGCTTTTTATATATTAAATCTGCAAACGGTAAATCTCTGGTTACAGACTATATTGAAAATAATATAAAGGCTCCTCCTTATTTTATAGGTAAGATGGTGAGTAAATATATTAAATTCAGCAATAATTACACAGAGACTGAAATATTTAAAATATTTGAAATACTAAATAAGTATGATATCAGTTTTAGAACCGGTATTGCAGAAGGGAGGAACCTTACAAGCAGATTGATTTCTGAAATTATAGATGCCAGTGCCTAAAGAAAAAACCGCACCTCTTTTTTTTAAGATTCAGCTTTTTTTGATTTTGCAATGGAGTTGACCAGTTTTGCCGCTTTTGACTTTTTATTGGCTGAAAAATTTTTATGAACCGCGTCTGCCTTTACGGCCTTATCGAGATGTTTAAAAAGTATATCCAGATTTTTTTTAGCCTCTTCTGCATTTTTATCCTTTACGGCCTCAATTACTTTTTTCTGGTCAGTTTTTATCCTGGATTTTAGAAGATTATTTTTGGCTCTTCTTTTAATATTCTGTCTATCTCTCTTTTCCTGTGATTTAATGTTTGGCATCTATTTATTTCCTCTCCTGTAAACTATCTAGTTTTAACGAATGTTCATTTTAGCATTTTTTTAAATAAATAAAAATATTTATTGCTTGAATAATATAAATGATATAATACCTTTTTTAGCTGTATCTGTAATATAATATGCTTATGGATGAAGATCATTTATTATCCAGAAAAAGAATTTTTAATGCTACTTTATTTGTTATCATAGCCATTTTACTGTCAAAGATCTCAGGGCTGGTAAGGGACCAGATAATGACAGGCTATTTTGGTGTCACCTATGATACGGATGCTTTTATCTGGGCCGATTATATCCCCAATCTTTTTAGGGTACTCTTTGCCGAAAGTTTAATAATTGCCGCTTTTATTCCCATTTATTCGGCATATCTGAAAAAGAATAAAAAAGATGACCTTAAAATATTTGTCAATTCAGTTATCAATATTATAATCCTGGTGTTTATTGTAGTCTCTGTGATTATATTTATCTTTTCTCCCGAAATAGGTTCGCTGCTTTCAAAGATAGCCAATGACCAGCTGGATATATATAAGTTTACGGTGATGAGCAGGATTATGATATTTTCACTTGTATTGATGTCTATATCAAGCCTTGCTACCGGTATGTTAAATTCGCATAATATTTTTACAGTTCCTTCGCTGGCTCCGTTTGCGATGAATATAATTACTATAATTTCGGTCATTTTATTTTCGGGGCGTATAAATATATACAGTATGGCCGTGGGAATAATGGCAGGTTCGCTTGTGCACCTGGTTATACAGCTTCCACAGCTAAGAGTATCGCCTTTTAGATACAGGTTTACAATTGATTTCAAGCATCAGGGCGTAAGAGAAATATTTGCACTTATGATGCCCATTCTTTTAAGCAGCGGTGTTGTCCATCTAAATAATAGTGTGGACTATTTCTTTGCCTTAAATCTCGGGGGAGGGAACACTACTGCCCTGAATCTATCATGGAGAGTTGCCAACCTGCCCCTGGGAGTATTTTCGGTAGCGGTAGTAACCGTACTCTATCCTTTAATATCCCGCCAGGCGGCTGTAAATGATATAAAAGGCATAAAGGAAAGTTTCTCCCTCGGAGTAAGAGAGATAGGGTATGTAATGATGCCGGCAACTGTAGGGCTGGTAATCTTAAGCTATCCTATAATAAAGTTATTATTTGAGCGTTATAATTTTGGTCCCGGGGATACGGAAAAAGTGGCATATATACTTATATTCCACGGCCTCGGCCTTATTTTTTTCGGGCTCCTCATGATGCTGAACCGCATTTTTTATGCATTTAAAAATGTAAAAACTCCGCTTAAGGTCGCCAGTTTTTCCATTATTGTAAATATAATCCTTGACTGGATTTTAATAAAATTTATGGATGCCGGGGGTCTTGCCCTTTCCACTTCTCTTGTCGCATTATGCAATGTTGTAATTTTGATTATAATACTCAAAAAAAAGCTCGGGAATTTTGGGGGGAAGAGAATATTCATATCGTATGCAAAAATATTTGCGGCAGTAACGGTAATGAGCGTTACAGTATTTTTTTTATGGAACTACCTGGAAAATTTTGCTTATAAGAGTCTATGGATGCTTATACTATTTTTATTTTTAGTTATTATACTGGGTGCGGGTATTTATATAGCGTGCACTATCCTGCTTAAAATGGAAGAGGTAAAATTTGTACTGGGACTGTTCAGGAAATTAAAAAGAAATGTTAAATCTTAATTTTTACATGAGCCACTCTATTAAAATATGACTGATAACAAACTAATAAGGAATTTTTCAATAATTGCCCACATTGATCACGGAAAGTCTACTCTTGCTGATAGGATCCTGGAAATAACCGAGACCGTAAGCCGGAGGGAAATGCTTGAGCAATTCCTTGATGATATGGAACTTGAGAGGGAACGCGGAATTACAATAAAGGCTCATTCGGTAAGAGTTCTCTACAACAGAAAGCCAGAAGGCAGACAGTATATTTTTAACCTGATTGATACGCCGGGCCATATCGATTTTAGTTACGAGGTTTCCAGAAGCCTGGCTGCCTGTGAAGGGGCGATACTGGTAGTTGATGCTACTCAGGGGATACAGGCACAAACTCTATCTAATGTCTATCTTGCAGTTAATAATAACCTGGAGATAATACCGGTTATCAACAAGATTGACTTAAAAAGTGCAAGAATCGAAGAAGTTACGATGGAGCTCGGAAGCATACTGGATGTCAGGGAAGAAAAAATACTTAAAGTGAGTGCGAAAACGGGTTATGGAATTGAGGGAATATTGGAAAGGATAGTAACCGATATACCTCATCCTGGTGGAAATCCCGACGAGCCGCTTCGGGCATTGATCTTTGATTCACAATATAACTCTTACAGGGGAGTGGTGGTTCTTATAAGGGTCGTAAATGGTACCATAAGCAAAGGCAGTAAAATCAAGTTCATGGGAGAAAATATCTCCAGCGAAGTTGAAGAAGCAGGTATATTCGGGCCTGATATGATAGAAAAAGAAAGCCTTACTGCAGGTGAAGTCGGATATATCATTACCGGGATTAAGGAAGTGGGGAATATAATGGTAGGTGATACCATTACTGCTTTTAAAAATCCTTCTCAAAAAAGTCTTCCCGGATATAAAAAGCCAAAACCCATGGTTTACTCGGGTTTATTTCCTACAGAGGGCGGAGACTATGAAAACTTAAGAGATGCCCTGGGGAAACTTTCGCTGAATGATTCTTCTCTGGATTTTACTCCCGAATCTTCAAGTGCGCTTGGATTTGGATTCAGGTGCGGCTTTCTGGGGCTTCTCCATATGGAGATTATAAAGGAAAGGCTTGAAAGGGAATATAAATTAAAACTGCTTACATCTGCACCCAATGTAGCATACAGACTAACGAAGAGTGATAATTCGGTAATTGAAGTAAAAAGGCCTTCTGATTTTCCCGAACAGGAGAAATTGTTGAAAATAGAAGAACCGTATGTAGAAGCAACCATAATTACGCCAAAAGACTACATCGGGGATGTTATGAAACTGGCAAACCAGAAAAGAGGCAATTTTAAAGATATGCAGTATATTTCACGGGAAAGAGTGGAAATTAAATATGCCTTGCCGCTTTCAGAAATAATTGTAGATTTTTTTAACCTTTTAAAATCAATAACTTCCGGCTTTGCCTCTCTTGACTATGAACTTCTTGAATACCGCGAGTCTGATCTTTCTAAACTTGATATACTGATTGCAGGGGATAGGATTGATGACCTTTCCACCATAGTCCACAGGGAAAAAGCTTATCAGGCGGGGAGGGAAATAACACAAAAACTAAGAAAAATAGTTCCCAGGCAAAATTTTGAAGTGTCAATACAGGCTGCAATCGGAAAGAGAATTATTGCCAGGGAAAGAATAGCCCCCTACAGAAAGGATGTAACTGCGGGACTTTACGGCGGAGATATAACAAGAAAAAGAAAAGTCCTTGAGAAACAGAAGATGGGTAAGAAAAAAATGAAGAAAATCGGCAGGGTTGAAATACCCGAAGAAGCTTTTATGAGTTTTTACAAGCTGGATATTGAAAAATAACCAGTAAAGGATATAGGTAAGAGGCGTTAAGCAGTTTAAA
>CAYRJH010000043.1:0-6307 GCA_964424685.1 uncultured Actinomycetota bacterium
ATTCAAAATAAAAAGACCCCGCATTAAGCGGGGTCTTTAGTTATTATCAAATTAATCTAATTATTATTTAATTAATTTAATATCTTCTGTAGCTGCTGTCTGTTTTTTCTCTGCGTGGACGGGCTTCGTCAACTCTTAGAGTGCGGCCTTCAAAAGACTCGCCATCAAGAGCTTCCTTTGCCTTTTCGGCCTCTGCAGCATCTGACATTTCAACAAATCCGAAACCTTTAGTTCCAATTATGGTGACTTCTTTAATCTGGCCATGCTGGGAAAAAAGTTCTTCCAGTTGCTTATCAGTAACAGAGTAGCTTAGATTTCCTACATAAAGTTTGTTACTTTGCATTCTTACCTCCTTTAATTATTATAATTTTCTCCTGGGCTTTATAATATTTCTTTTAGAGAGGTAATT
Organism: uncultured Actinomycetota bacterium; assembly: GCA_964424685.1. GTDB lineage: Bacteria > Actinomycetota > Humimicrobiia > Humimicrobiales > Humimicrobiaceae > JAQVEM01. The sequence continues at coordinate 410 of CAYRJH010000043.1, forward strand.
GCGTGTAACAAATCCTGACTCTTAATAAAAAACATCATGAAACGAAAGAGAGCGCTCATTATAGTCTCTTTTATTAGTTTTTGTCAATGCTTCCATAAATATTGTGTTGTTATTCTGCGATACTCTCATTTAAAAGTTAAAAGCGGACTTAATTTTAAATGACTCCTATAAAAATAATGTTTGATAATCTTATATTTTTGTGGTATTTTTATTAAAAATAAGGCACAAAGTCAGTGTTTTAAGAAAGGGAACAATGAAGCGTTCGAAAGAACGCCTTTTTCTTTTATACCCTTTCTTTCAGCGTTAGAAAAACGGGATAAAGATGTTCTTCATAATCGTGAGGTACGCTAAGAAGGACATTTTGATTTCAAGAACAGCGGCGTTCTTAGCACTTTATTGGGCAAAGAACGCTTTTTTCATTTCGGGGGTAACTATGGAGAAGATGCCTTATGAAGAACAGATAAAGGCTTTAACAAAAATCAGTAAGGCCATAGCTTCAGATTTTTATTTAGAAGATATCCTTCGCCTCATAGTTGCTGTGACTGCAGAGGTGATGGGATCAAAAATTTGCTCTTTAATGCTAATCGATGAGAAAAAAAATGAGCTTGTAATCAGGGCTACTCAAAGCGTTAGCGAGGAATATAACAAAAAGACCCCATTAAAAATAGGAAAAGGAATCTCAGGTAAAGTTGCTGAAGAGAACAGGCCTATGGCTGTTAAAGATGTGACTAAAGAGAAAGAATATAAGTATCAGGACATCGCTAAAAAAGAAGGATTATGCTCTCTTTTATGCATCCCTTTGTCAGTGAAAGGCAGGGTCATAGGTGTTATTAATTGCTACACCTCTACTCCGCACGATTTTACGGAAACAGAGATAAATGTTTTGACAACTATAGCTAATCAAGCAGCTATGGCAATTGAAAATACGCAGTTGCTGGTAAAAAGCAAAGTAATTCAAGAAGAACTAGAGGTCAGGAAAAGACTGGAACGTGCTAAAGGCATTTTGATGAAAGAAGAAGGCTTGACAGAAGAACAGGCTTATCTAAAGCTTCAAAAATTTAGCATGGATCATCGTAAGACAATGCGTGATGTCGCTGAAGCAATTATCCTGACAGCCAATTTAAGGGAAAAAATAATTTAATCAAAAAATAATTTTAAGTAAAACTAAAAAAGGAGGAAGACGATGTCTTTCAGCAAACCAAATGCAAGTCCTGCAACAAATACAAAAAATAGGATAAATCCATCGCCTGTTTCCGGCATCTGTGTTACCTGTCTGGATGGATGCGTGGGGTTTTGTGAGGTTGCAAAATCCGCTATCAGGGGAAGAGAGATTATTTATCCTCAACCCTTTGGAAAAGTTGTCGCCGGATCAGAGAAAGATTACCCTATAGATTTCTCTCACTTCAACATCCAGGGTACATGCGTGGGGGCTGTGGGGGTAGAGGCAGATTCAGATAAGGCGACTTTCCCTGCAGTGGATATATCCACTGAAATCGGTGGAAAAAATAAGATCAGGTTAGACATGCCTTTCTTTACTGGTGCCCTGGGCTCTACTGATGTAGCCAGGATTAACTGGGAAGAAAATGCGGTGGGAGCGGCTCTCTGCGGGACAATAGTTGTAATAGGGGAGAACGTTTGCGGTATGGACCACGATTTAGAATATAAAAATGGCAAAGTACGCAGGTCCCCGGAATTCGAACGAAGGTTTAAAAGTTATAAAAGATGGCACACAGGAAGCGGAACGATTGTAGTTCAGTACAATGTTGAAGATGGAAGGTTAGGGGTTCCGGAATATGCCCTGGAACTGGGAGTTGAGGCCATCGAGCCCAAATGGGGCCAGGGGGCTAAGGATATAGGAGGTGAGGTAAAATTGCCTTCTATAGAAAGAGCTCTTGAACTTAAAAAGAGAGGTTATATTGTTTATCCCGACCCGGAAGACCCGGTGACAAAAAAAGCTTATGAAGAGGGAGCTATTAAAGAATTCGAAAGACATTCAAGGCTCGGCATGGTTGAGGAAGAAGCATTTTACAAAGAGGTGGACCGCCTGCGGAAGCTTGGTTTTAAGTATGTTACTTTAAAGACGGGTGCCTATCGGCCGGCTGACCTGGCAAGAGCGGTTAAATATGCTTCCAATGCCAGGATCGATTTACTCACAGTAGATGGCGCAGGTGGCGGGACCGGGATGAGCCCCTGGAGGATGATGAATGAGTGGGGTATTCCGACTGTCGAGTTAGAATGTTTGCTTTATCAGATGTTAAAGCGGATAGATGAGCAAGGTAAATATGTTCCGCCGGTGGCAATGGCCGGTGGCTTTGCATTAGAGGACCATATCTTCAAAGGCATTGCATTGGCAGCGCCCTATATTAAGGCGATATGTATGGGTAGAGCTACTTTTGCTGCAGCGATGGCTGCCAAGACAGTCGGCAATCTTATAAAAGAAAATAAAGTCCCCGCTGAATATAAGAAATACGGCGATACAATAGAACAGGTTTTTGTCGGAGCAGAAACGTTAAAGGCGAAGTACGGTAAGGACTTTAAGGATATCCCTGTAGGTGCCATTGGCATGTATACCTATTATGACCGATTGGCAACGGGGCTAAAGCAACTTATGGCTGGTGAAAGAAAATTCGCTTTAAAATATATTACCCGGGATGATATCTTTGCTTTAACACGGGAGTCCTCTGATATCTCCGGCATTCCTTATGTTATGGATTGTGATAGGGAAGAGATAAACCAAATCCTGGGTTAGAAGGAGGCAAAAATGTTAAAAAAGGGGTTATGCATTACATGCGTTCACGATAGCGATTGTTCTTTTCCAAGAAAATTTCCTGTTTTGCAATGCGAAGAATTTTATTGTGGCGAGCCAGAGCCAGGACAGTTTAAATGGGTGAAGCATAAGAAAGTAGAATCAGACGAAGAAGAAACACCGTGCGAATGAGTTAAGTAAATTAGTTACTGAATTTGACATCGCAGGGATTAAATTAAAAAGCCATTACTGGGGTGTTTATTATGGAAAAAGTATGCAGTTTGTGCGGAAAACGATTGGCTGCAACAATTGAGTATCAGTTTTTTCCTGAAGATGATTCCTGTATTTGCAAGGATTGTTTGTTGAAGGAGTAAAAGGAAGATCTATCTGATTTTTTATGGTATAAAGTGACAGAATAGCAAGGTTACTATTAAATATTGTTTTAATATAAAGAATCCGCATTTTTTGGTTAACCTTCCAAAATAAAATCATAGTTTAAAATATAAGAAGTAAAAACGCTGATTTACAAGTGTAAAGCAGGCGGCCTGCCTATTATGTAGGAAATTGCTGGAAAACTTTCAGATATAGAGTTGTCCGGGGACCAGGTTGAGAGTATTTATGATATAGATTTACTATACGGTTGTCTTAAGCGGTAAGACGTAAGTCATCACAAAAAAATTTTAAAATTTTAAATTGCCATTGGCCATTCCTATTGTTTATAATCTAATTAATATAATTATTATTATTATTATTATTATGGGAGGATTATTCTATATGGAGAGTTATTATGAAAACTAAGAAATTTACCATACTTCATTCCAATGATATACACGGGGATTTCCTGGCGGAGTTAAAAGAAGGAAAGGGGAATTTAATCGGTGGGCTGGCGCTGCTTTCAGGTTATATTAATAAAGTAAGAGCGGAAGAAGAAAATGTCCTCTATATTATTTCCGGAGATATGGTCCAGGGGTCGCTTATTGATCTGGAGTATAAGGGAATTTCCACTATAGAGATTATGAATTACCTTGCCCCGGATGTGGTTTCACTGGGTAATCATGAGCTTGACTACGGGCTGCCTCACCTTCTATTTCTGGAGAAAATTGCTAATTTTCCAATGGTAAACGCCAATTTATACATAAAAAAATACAATAAAAGGTTAATGCTGCCCTATATAATTCTTAGCAGAGCCGGTTTTGATATTCTGTTTACCGGGATTATTACGGAAAAGGTACTGGATTCAATCAAACAGGACGAGCTGATAGGGAGTTTTATTTCCCTTGAGGAAGCCAGCACAGAGGTTGGCAAAATAACCAATGCATATAAAAATGATGATATCGATTTGACCATCCTGCTCACTCATATCGGGTTTGAATCCGACATAAAACTTGCTGAATTGCTTAAGCCGGAATGGGGAGTGGATATGATTATCGGCGGTCATTCACATACTATCCTGGATGAACCCAAAAAGGTCAATAATGTCCTGATAGCCCAGGCCGGGGTGGGTTCTGACCAGATCGGGAGGTTTGATATAGTGGTGGATGATGACACAAATAGTATAATTGAATATAAATGGAAGCTTATTCCCATAGATAATAACCTGGCCGAACCCGATAGGAATCTTCAGGACTATATTGATTCCTTTAAAGACACAGTCGATAGAAAATATAATACCATAATCTGTAAACTATCCAGGAAATTAACCCACCCTGTGCGCGAGGCGGAAACTTCTCTTGGGAATTTAATTGCAGATGCTTTTGCGGAATCCTCTCAGGCGGATGTAATGCTTCTGGGAAGCGGCTCCATAAGAGTAAAAGAAATGGGTCCTGTTGTAACTTTAAAAGATTTTAAGACCTGCTTTCCTTATGATGATTTTTTAAACCGGTATAATGTAAAAGGTTCCACCCTTAAAAAAATATTCTCCCATATTATGAGAAAGGAAAACAGAAACAGCGAAGGAGAATGCTATCAGGTAAACAGCAGCGTTAGAGCGGTTTACAGCGATTCAAAAGGCCAGCTTATATCGTTAAACATAAACGGCACCCCCGTTACTGATGCTGAGATTTATACTATCTGCTTTCAGGGATATCATTTCAGTAACTCTACCGCTTATTTAAATGTAACCAATGAGGAACTGCTTGAAGCCGGCCAGCATAAGGTAATAACCACCTCTGCCCAGGAAGTCCTGGAAGAATATCTAAGAGATAATCAGAATATTTCAAGAAGCGTAGAGGGGAGGCTGGTCTATGAATAAGACGCCAGTTCCGGTCCTTAAAAAGGAGGAAAATGCCTTATAAAATAACAGGTATCGGGGAAATATTATGGGATATCTTTCCGGAGGGTAAAAAACTGGGCGGTGCTCCGGCTAATTTTACATATTTTGTTAAAAATCTGGGGCAGGAAGGAATAATCGCAAGCAGGATTGGCAGCGACCTATTGGGAAAAGAAATCCTGGTTTTGCTTGAAAAACTAAATCTTTCCGGAGATTTTATACAGATTGATTCAAATTATCCTACCGGGACAGTTGAGGTAAAGGTAGATGCCGGCGGTAAACCGGATTATACAATAAAAGAATATACAGCCTGGGATTTTCTGGAGCTAAGCGATAAATGGATAGAACTTGCCCGGAATACCGATGTTATTTGTTTCGGCACACTTGCCCAGAGGTTGCCTCAATCCCGGAAAACTATTATTGATTTTTTAAATTTATCATGGAAGAGCGCCGTTAAAGTATTTGATATGAATTTAAGACGGAATTTTTATTCCCTTGAAGTAATCATGCAGTCCCTGGAGCTTGCCACAATACTTAAATTAAACGAAAAAGAACTTGAATTGATAAGAAAAATAACAGGCGAATCCAATAAAAAAAGCGATATTGATTTTTGCAGGAAGCTTATAGATGAATACGGTATAGAGCTTGTCTGTATTACAAAGGGCGGAAGAGGAAGCCTCCTGATAGATAAAAAAAATTATTACGAGCATCCCGGCTACAGGGTTACTGTTGCCGATACGGTGGGAGCCGGAGATGCTTTTACGGCAGCAATTGTGGTTAAATATCTTGATGGGGCCAGTCTTAAGGAAATGAGTGATATGGCCAATCGGCTCGGTTCATGGGTATGCTCACAAATAGGGCCGACACCGCCATTTAATAAGAG
>CAYRJH010000043.1:6407-8950 GCA_964424685.1 uncultured Actinomycetota bacterium
AGGCTTTCATCTTCCAGCGCGTGAGTATATTTTCCCTGTCAAAAATCTTAACCGCAAGCCGCAGGACCAGCGGGCAGACCGCCAGCAGTACCAGGCATCCTATGAGCAGGTAAGTAATATTGAGTAGAAAGATACCTGCAAGCTGAAGCCCGATAATAAGGTATATGGGAAGTATTACCATTGCACCTATTCCCTGGGCGGATTTTATATCAGTGGATCTTGAAGAGACAATTACGCTTGCCATGGTAATTATAAATGAGAGTATGGGGCTCAAGATAAATGCAACCACCACCCATTCTGCGGTGGGAAGAGGGGCATAACCGAGTTTAATCAAAGCTGCAGCATCCACAACCACAGTTAATATAATAAAACTGGTAGTAGAGACAACGAATGCCGGTACGAGCGCAGTAAGCGTTTTTCCAAGCAGCAGCTCGGATGTCTTTATCGGGGTGGCGAGGAGCGGCTCAAGGGTATTGTTTTCTTTTTCCATAATAATAGAAGACGGCGCAATAAGACTGGGGACCATCGCGGGTATCATAAGCAGGAAAATAAGCAATTGCTTCAGCATAAACCCGATAAGCACCCTTAAGGGATCGTCAACCGAGCCGAATACTTTACTTATGAAATTAAGAGTATCTTCATCATTCAGTACGGATTCGCTTCCGATAATAAACCCTAGCGGCATGGCAATTGAAAATATGGCAGTAATTATAATGACGGGGAGCCAGATACTTTTGTTTTTTATAATCTCTTTTATTTCTTTTCTAAAAATAATGAGCGCTTTTTTCATTATGCCTCTTCATCTTTTATTAAATTAAGGTATATTTCTTCAAGAGTGGCCTTTACTTCGTTAAAATAAAGGATCCCGGCTCCGTTATCTATAAGCTTTTTTATAATCCCGGGATTTGAGCTTTCTGGCTTTTCAATTATTACCAGTGCCTTATTATGTTCTATCCGTATATCTTTTATTTCACTGATTTTTTCCATGAGCCCGGCGTATCTTTCCGCTTTATCTTTAAATACGATTTCAACTCTTTTATTTTTATCGCTGTTCTGGAGCTCGGATAACGTGGCAATCCTTATAATCTTTCTTTTTATAATGCAGACCCTGTCGGAAAGATTGGATGCTTCCTCAAGATTATGGGTACACAGAAAAACAGTAGTTTTTTCTTTTTTTAAGCTTTCTATAAAAATTCTTACCATGTGGGCGCTTTCGGGATCAAGTCCTGCCGTCGGCTCATCTAAAAACAGTATTTTTGGCTCATGTATGAGCGCGCGGGACAGGGCAAGCTTTTGTTTCATACCTTTGGAATAGGTGCCTGCGGGGTCGTCTTTCCTGTCCCAGAGGTCAAACATTTTAAGGTACTTCTCAATATTTTCCCTTCTTCTGGCAGCCGGGATATCATAAAAGCTGCAGTAATAATCCAGATTGTCGTAAGCAGATATTTTTTCATACATTCCCGGGGATTCGGTAAGGAGCCCGGTTATTGACCTGATGTAATCACCGCCACTGCCGGGGTCCCTTTCGTCTATGGTTATATTCCCAGAAGTCGGGGAAATAAGCGTTGAAAGCATCCTTATCGTGGTAGTTTTCCCGGCTCCGTTCGGGCCGAGAAACCCGAATATCTCGCTCTCGCCTATATCAAATGAGATATTTTCCACAGCGGTAATATCCCCGAATTTTTTAGTAAGATTCTCTACCTTTATCATAAGAAGAAATTTTATACTCAAAAAGGCAATATATCAACTTAAAACCTAAAACAGGATCAGTGGGAGAGATAAAGCTCATGATATGGGGTTAATGGGAGAGATAGGATTTGCGGTGAGGAAAGAGTTAATGGCGGAGATACAATCAGTACCGGCGGCAGGGCCGGAGTATATTTTACTAAATATTACTTTTATGATAAAGTAATACCAATATATAATAGTAAGGAATATTAGAATGAGTACTACTACGATTACAAAAAAAGGCCAGATAACCATACCCAAATCTGTAAGGGTAAAACTCGGACTGAAAGAAGGAGATAAAGTCATAGTTAAATTTACACAGGGCAAAGCTTTTGTAAGAAAAATTCCTTCCATATTTGATTTGCAGGCTTCGGTTCAGGTACCGGAAGATGTTAAGAAATCAAGCTGGAAAGAAATAGAAAAAAAGGCGCATGGCCATATAGCAAAAAGGGTGAAATCTTGAAGACAAGAGTTTATGCGGATACTAACCTATTCATACGGTTTTTTACCGGTGAACCTGCCGGCCAGGCCCGGGAATCAAAGAAGTTTCTTGAGCAGGTGTCAAAAGGAAAATATGAATTATTTGTATGTGATTTAATTGTTGCCGAGATTATTTATGTTCTGGAAAGCGTTTATCATCTGGACAGGAATGCTGTGGTTGAAAAAATACTGGCTATTGCCGAAACCGCCAGTACCATAATGGAAAACCGCCAGGTAATCTTAAGGGCGCTGGATCTGTACGAGGAAAAAAATATTGACTTTATAGATGCATACCTTGCCAGCCACCTGGTAAAAAATAATTGCAGTACCATATT
>CAYRJH010000044.1:0-8699 GCA_964424685.1 uncultured Actinomycetota bacterium
AAAACAGTATCTTAAAAAGAAGCCAGTAAAATATTTATTATAAATATAATAAGTCTGCCATAAAATTGTATAGATTAAAGACGGAAAAGTAAGTAGTCAGGCAATACGGCGTATTATTCTACAGAAGTTAAACCCTCAAAAATTATTTGAAGCTATTCTATAATTATTATATTATTGCTAAAGTAGGCTTGGAGATTTTTTATTGATATTTTCAAAGCCTGCACAAAAAGTCCGGATTTGATTTTGCAGGGTATTTTAAGGGACAATTACATCTGGATATTTATAGCCGGACCGGAATATTTAAGGCCGGGCGCAGCAGAAAGGGGAATTATTTTGGCAGGATGGAGTGCGGGTAAAATAGTAGGCATAACTTTTCTCTGTATATTTGTACTGTTTATGTTTTCCGCAGGATGCTTTATTATGGGGCTGTTTGGAAGAGACCTCACCGGGACTCCCTATGGCGTGGGGGATTCAATTTATGAAATAAGGCTGGAAGGAATAATTTCTGCTGATAATTATTCAAACATCTTGAGCGGGGGAACGGCTACACCCGAAGATATAATAGCACAGCTTGATGAAGCAAAAAATAATCCAAATGTAAAAGCAATTTTAATCAGGGTAAACAGTCCTGGCGGAAGCGCGGCAGCTTCCCAGGAGATATTCGAGGAAGTCGGAAAGATGGAAAAACCTGTTGTGGTATCGGTCAGTGACAGCTGCGCTTCCGGAGCATATTACGTGGCGAGTGCGGCTGACAGGATAATTGCCAATCGTTCTTCTTCAGTTGGAAGTATCGGCGTAATAATGCAGATCCCAAACTACGAAGAACTATATGAGAAACTGGGTTTAAAATATACGACCATAAAACAGGGCAAATATAAAGATATAGGCAGTCCCGACAGGCCGCTTACCAGTGAAGAAATAAAGTTGCTTGAGGGCCAGCTTAAAGAGGTTTACTGGCAGTTTATTTCAGATGTTGCGGAAGCCAGAGATATGGATATAAAAAAGGTTGAAGAGCTTGCGACGGGCTGGGTTTTTCTGGGAACGGAAGCTCTTGAGCTGGGCCTGATTGATGGAATCGGAAACTATAAAGATGCGATAGATGTAGCTAAAGAGCTTGGCGGAATAACAGGGGAACCTTATATAATAAAACGGGAAGCGAGTTATTCTTTTATGGATTTACTTTTAGGGTTTTTTATTAATTCAAAAATCGGGAATATATTTCAGCAGGATATTTTTAGAAAGATAATTTAAAAAAACTGGTTTTTAAAACATAAATTTTTGTTATTTTTATACTTTTAGTTTTTAATTTTTTAAAAAAAAATGATTGAAAATATTATTAGTAAGATAAAAGAAACTGAAGAAAAAGCAAAAGAGATCCTGGCTTCATCAAAAAAGGAATATAAGGATATTATAGATGAAGCATATAAAAAAGCGGAAAAAATCATAAAAGAAGCCGAAGAGGAAGTAAAAACGATGTTTTCGGACGCTGAAAATAAAGCAAAGGATGAAGCAGCCGGCGAAGCAAAAAAGATGGAAAAGGATTACGGCAAAAAGCAGGAGGAAATAGAAAAAATTTTTAAGTCAAACCGTAAGAAAGCTATTGATAAAATTACCGGGAGGATTTTAGATTAATGGCAGTTGCAAGATTAAGTAAACTTTTTATTATTTCACATAAATCTGATACCGGATCAGTCCTGAAGAAATTACAAAAAACTTCCATTCCTATTGAGATCAGGCCATACACTGAGGAAATCAATCTGGAAATACCTGATTCCGGTGTGGACACGGAACAAACTACCAGGGTTAAAAGAGCTCTGGAAATCCTTGCTTCAATTAAAGAAAAAAAGTTAAAAAAAGCGGTATCCCGTGCGGGAAAACTGGTAGTTAAAAGAAATGAATATGAGAAAATTTTAAGAAATGAAAAATTCGAAGAGATAGTGGATAACATTCTGGAAATTGAAAGTGAAATAGAAACCCTTAATGATAAAATTGCCGATACGGTGCCGCAGGTTAACCAGCTGCAGATATGGTCCTGTTATAAAGGCAACCTTGAAGATATAAAGGCAACTGAAGTCTATACTATAAAGTTAGGGATAATCAAGCACGAAGGCCGCGACTACGAGGAAGTAATAAAAAATCTAAATGAAAATAAGATTTCCTGCGAAAAGTTATCGGAAGACGGAAATACCTCCTGTGTAATCCTGGCTTATCATAATCAATTTAAAAAAGAAGCGGAAGAATATTTAAGCGGCTTTATATTTGAGGAATCGGGAATAACCGGATATAGGGGCACCATCAGCGGGAATTTGAATAAAATCAAAAAAAACATTGAATTTTACAGGGAAAGGAAAAAACGCTTACAACCTGAGCTGGAAAAAATATCTTCAAAGTATGAAAAATCACTGACAGTTTATTTTGATTATCTTGAGAACAATCTGGAAATTGAAGAAGCCGTAAAATCAGGATTTTCTACGGATACCGTTTCGTTTCATACTGCATGGGTAAAAAATCCGGATAAGAAAAAAATCATCTCCATAATCGGGGGTTTTAAATCTACGAAGGTGGTGGAAATCCAGCCGGCTGCGGATGAAAATATTCCCGTAATCCTGGACAATAAACCGCTGTTCAGACCATTTGAAATAGTGGTTGATCTTTATGGAGTCCCCCGGTATTTTGAGATCGATCCGACTCCCTTTGTTTCTCTGTTTTTTGCAGTGTTTTTTGGTCTCTGCCTTACGGATGCAGGATATGGAGTGGTGCTTGCAATACTTGCTCTGGTTTTTGCCTTTAAAATGAAAACAGCTAAAAAATTCCTTATGTTAATTTTTGCAGGAGCGATTTTTTCTGTGTTTGCCGGAGCAATCTTTAATGGGTGGTTCGGTGATTTACCCCGGTATCTTGGCATGGAAGATTTCTTTAAAAGGTTAGCAATTCTGGGGGACCCGATTAATTCCAATGAAGGGGCCATGAACTTTTTCAGGCTGGCGCTGGTCCTGGGAGTGATTCATGTTATCTTTGGCCTTTTTATTAAATTCTTTGAAAGTATAAAGAACAGGGACTGGGAGGGAGCTTTTCTTGACGGTCTGCCATGGATAATTATTATTATACCGCTTATAATAATCCTGTTATCCTCACAGATAGCAGTGGATATGAATCTTATCGCCAGTCCTATTTTCCCGGCGGGCATATCAAAAATCCTTATCTGGCCCGTACTAGCCGGTGCCTTAATGATTATTTTATTCGGGGCGCGTCATGAAAGGAGCTGGGGATTAAGGATATTCATGGGAGTTCTGAACCTTACCATAGTTAACGGGCTGACTTCTTTTCTTGGCGATTTTCTTTCATATATAAGACTTATGGCGCTGGGGCTTGTAACTGCCGGCATAGGGGTGGCTATTAACAAGATAGCATTTCAATTTCTTTCGGTCCCGGTTGCAGGGATTTTATTGTTGATTATAATGCTTATATTCGGGCATTTATTCAATATAGTAATTAATGTCTTGAGCGGTTTTGTTCACACCTTAAGACTTCATTATGTTGAGTTCTTCCCTAAATTTTACGTAGGCGGAGGAAGACCTTTTAAAGCTTTAAAAGATGAACATAAATATGTAACAATAATCGAGTAGTATTAGGAGGAAAAATGTCAGATTTATCACTTGGTGTAATAATGGCAATGTTAGGCGCGGGCCTGGCAACTATTTTAGCCGGAATAGGCTCAGCTATAGGGATAGGGTATCCTGCCAGGGCAGCTGCGGGAGTTCTTTCAGAGGATCCGACAAAATTTGGAAGCCTGTTCCTGCTGGTAGTGCTCCCCGGTACCCAGGGATTCTACGGATTTGTTGCCACGTTTTTGCTGATTGGAAATATTGACAAAGTACAGACTCTGGGGCAGGGAATGCAGTTATTTTTAGCCGCACTGCCTATTGCATTTGCTGGATTAGTTTCAGGGATACATCAGGGAAAAGTATGTGCTGCCGGCGTAAATCTTGTAGCTAAAAAACCCAGGGAAGTTATGAAGGGTGTTATTTATGCAGCAATGATAGAAACCTATGCTGTGCTGGGACTTCTTATAACTTTCTTCCTTAACAATCTAATTAAATTTTAACAGGTGAATGGATATGCCAGAGTTAGATAATGTTTCCGGAAAAGTCCTTAGCGATGCGGTAAAAGAGAAGGAACGTGAACTGGATGAAGCCAGAAAAAAAGCCTCGGATATAATAAATAAAGCAAAGCAGAGAGCCTTAGAGATTCACCGCAACGGTAAACTCGAGGCCTGGCAGAAATACAAAGAAGTTTTAAGTATTGAAGTATCTAAAATTAAATCAGGACTAAACCAGAAAATACTGATGCATAAGATCAACCTTGTTGATGATGTAATTGAAGGAGCAAAGAAAAAACTTCTGATTATGGATAAGAAAGATTATAAAAAATTTCTCCGGGAAAGCTTAAAGGCTCTGAATATAGACGGCGGCTATTACCTGATTGGAAGCGAAGAAAAAAATATTGACGGTGAAATGATTGAATCTATCGCAGATTTAAAAAAAGCTAAAATGGAGCCCGATTTTAAAAAAGGAATTAAGATAATTAAAGGAAAAGCCGAATACAATATATCTCCCGGTATTTTAATTGATTCAGATATTGATGACATAAGAATGGAAACAGCAGCGTATCTATTCGGTAATGATAAGGAGAAGAAATAATTGAAATTGCTAAATTACGATATAGAAGATGACAGTTTTTATCTCTTTACATGTGCAGAACTAAGAGCAAGAGAGGCAGAATTCCTGGATAAGAGTAAGATTGACAGGATATTAAAATCCGGCGGACCGGATGAATTTACCAGGGCGCTTAGAGATACAGTATATGCCGGATATGTAAATGAAATAGAAAACTCGGGAAGCCTTGAGGCAGTTATAAATAGTGAATGTAAAAATGCCATTAACCTCCTCGCTAAAAGATTAAAGCATGAGCACCTGCCTGCAGGAGAACTTTTATTTTTTGAGGAAAACCTGCACAATATAAAGGTAGTTATTAAATCAATTATCCTGGATCCGGATCTGGAAAAACTCTTTATTCCTTTAGATTATTCTTATGGGGAGTTAAGGAATGCCGCGGCAGCCGGAAGTCATGAAAACTTAAGCCAATCAATTTCTGGTACTCTTAAGTTTGCAGTGGAAATAATGAAAAAGCAAAAAAATCACCAGATCCTGGAATTTGAAATCGAGAAATTTTATTTACAGGAAATATACAGTTCCATAAAAAAAATAAACAGCAGATTAATTATGGATTATCTAAAGCATGTTATTGATATACTCAATATAAAAAATATTTACAGGAGCAAATATCTTAAAGGCGATTTAGATTTTAGTTATTTTTTACATGATAACGGATTTTTTCCGGTAGAATTTATGTGGAAGTTTAAAGATGAAAGCCCGGATTTTTTCTTAAAAAAACTGGAACAAACGGATTATGCGGATATTGTAATTAAAGGAGCGCATGCCCTGAATTCCCAGAGTTCATTCGCTTCTTTTGAAAAGGAAGAAGATTTATTTTATATTGACCTGTTTGACCCTTTGAAATATACGGTTTCTAATGTGGAGATAATTTTTCAGTTTTTCTTAAGAAAAAAAATGGAATTAAAATATTTAAATATTATTTTCGCCGGTATTCTTTATGGTATTGATATTGAAGAAATTAAAAATAAAGTAGAGGTTTAAAGGTTTAAATGGCTGTTAAAATGGCCGCATTCGGAGAAAAAGATATTATGCTGATATTCAAATCGGCAGGGATTGATGTCTACCCCTCAAAAAGTAATACTGAGGAAATTAATGAGTCTGCAAAAAAGTTAAAGCAGCTTGCAGACAGCGGTTATGGGATTATCTTTATTACAGAAACCATAGCTTTAAAACTGGACCATTTAATCAGGGAATACGAAGACAAATTCCAGCCTTCAATAATAGTGATCCCCGGATTGGGGAAAAGAAACGATTATGCAATTAAAAATTTACGGAGAATAATAATTAAAGCTGTTGGAGCAGACATATTCTCGGATAAAGAAAAAGTATTGGAGTAAATAAACAGGAGAAAATAAATGAGTGAGATAGGAAAAATTGTCAAGGTATCGGGCCCGCTGATAGTAGCCGGAAATATGTCCGGTTCTAAAATGTTTGATATTGTTCATGTTTCCGATAAAAGATTAATGGGTGAGATAATAGAATTAAACGGGGACCTTGCTTCCATACAGGTTTATGAAGAAACCGAGGGTATAGGCGTGGGAGAGCCTGTATATCCAAGCGGTGAGCCTTTGACGGTGGAGCTTGGACCGGGTTTACTGCAATCTATTTATGACGGGATCCAGAGGCCTCTCGATGAGATATATGAAAGGACAGGCGACTATATTGCCAGAGGGGTAACAGCAGCAGCATTAAACAGGGAACGGAAATGGGAATTTGAACCGGTGGCAAAAAAAGGCGATATTGTAAGTTATGGTGATTTTTTAGGGTATGTCAGTGAAACCGAAGTAGTAAAACATTATATTATGGTCCCCCATGGAGTAAGCGGGAAGATTAAATCAATTCAGAAGGGTGAGTTTACTGTTGAGGATACCGTGGCTGTAATAGAAGGAAAAAGCGGAGATAAAGAAGTTACAATGATGCAGAAGTGGCCGGTAAGGATACCCAGGCCATATTTAAATAAATTAAGCCCGGATGTGCCTTTATTTACCGGCCAGAGAATTATAGACATGCTTTTCCCGATTGCAAAAGGCGGTACGGCATGTGTGCCCGGGCCATTTGGTTCAGGTAAAACGGTAATCCAGCACCAGCTGGCAAAGTGGGTTGATGCGGAGGTCATTGTTTATATAGGATGCGGTGAAAGAGGCAATGAGATGACCGACGTTCTTATGGAATTTCCGGAACTTGTCGACCCCAAGTCGGGGGCGCCCCTGATGAAAAGGACGGTTCTAATTGCCAATACTTCCAATATGCCTGTTGCGGCGAGAGAAGCATCCGTCTATACGGGAATTACAATAGCCGAATATTTCAGGGATATGGGGTATTCTGTAGCTTTGATGGCTGATTCGACTTCAAGATGGGCGGAGGCAATGCGGGAAATTTCCGGCAGACTGGAAGAAATGCCCGGGGAAGAAGGATACCCGGCATATCTTGGAGCAAGGCTTGCTTCATTTTATGAAAGAGCCGGTATGATAAATTGTATTTCAAGCAATGATAAGAGGTCGGGAGCTCTTTCTGTTATTGGTGCCGTTTCTCCTCCGGGAGGCGATCTTTCCGACCCTGTGGTACAGGCTACATTAAGGGTGGTAAAGGTATTCTGGTCCCTTGAGGCCCACCTTGCATACAGCAGGCAGTTTCCGGCAATATCCTGGTTAAATTCCTATTCTCTTTATATTGATAATATAAAAGATTACGTAACAGAAAAAGTTCACGAGGATTATTTTGATTTGCGCGCAGAAGCAATGAGAATCCTTGAAAAAGAATCGGAGCTGGAAGAGATTGTCCGGCTTGTAGGTATTGATGCTCTTTCGGGACCGGACAGGCTGATTTTGCTTACAGCCAGAATGATAAGGGAAGATTTCCTTCATCAGATTGCTTTTCATGAAGTAGATACTTATTCGTCAATGGAAAAACAATATAAAATGATAAGTGTAATTATATATTTCTACAATCAGGCAGCCAGTCATTTAAAAATAAATGCCGATATTAAGGCTATTGAAAGTATGAAAATCAGGGATAAGATAGCCAGGATGAAGTATATAAAGAATGAAGATATAGATAGCATTGATAAAATCAAGGTGGATATAGACAAAGAATTATCTTCAATAGTAGAGGAGTGATAATGTTAAAAGAATATAGAAGTATTACCAGCATATCCGGCCCCCTTCTTCATGTAGAAGGCGTGGAAGGTGTTAAGTATGAGGAAATGGTGGATATAAGGCTTGATGATGGAAGCATAAGGAATGGAAGGGTACTTGAAGTTGACAGGGATAATGCACTTGTGCAGGTATTTGAAGGCACGTCCGGAATAGATTCTCAAAACACCAGGGTCCGGTTTTTGGGAAAAGGCACGCATATGTACCTTTCCCCTGATATACTCGGCAGGGTTTTTACAGGTCTCGGAAAGCCGATGACTGATAAGGATAAGATCATTCCTGAAGAGAGCCGCGACATAAACGGGGCGCCGATCAATCCATTTGCGAGGGATTATCCTAATGAGTTTATACAAACCGGAATATCCTCTATAGATGGTTTGAATACTCTTGTAAGGGGACAGAAATTGCCGATATTTTCCGGGGCTGGTTTGCCTCATAACCGGATTGCGGCTCAAATCGCAAGACAGGCCACGGTTCTTTCAGATAAAGAGGAATTTGCGGTAGTTTTTGTGGCAATCGGGATAACATTTGAAGAATCTGAATATTTTATTAATGATTTCAAAAAAACCGGTGCCATAAGCAGGGCTGTCCTTGTGTTAAATCTTGCCAGTGATCCGGCAATTGAAAGAACAGCCACACCAAGAGTAGGTCTCACTTGTGCCGAGTATCTTGCCTTTGAGAAAGATATGCATGTACTGGTAATTTTAACTGATATGACCAATTACTGCGAAGCCTTAAAGGAAATTTCAGCTGCCAGAAAGGAAATTCCAGGGAGAAGGGGCTATCCTGGGTATCTATATACTGACCTTGC
>CAYRJH010000045.1:0-5668 GCA_964424685.1 uncultured Actinomycetota bacterium
CCCCGGCCTCAGCGTCCCGAACGCTGCGCGCTAACCAGGCTGCGCTACATCCCGAGAAGAAAATAATGTTTTATAAGCTTAATTTTATAACTTTACTATTCTACCAACTAAAATTAAGATTTTAAATAAAATAATAATTTTATTTATTAATTTTATTATTTATTTTTAATGCTTTAAACACTATCAACCATATCAATGCAATTTATGGCTTCATCAAATTTTTTAATCTTAAAGAATCCGCACTTTGCCCTATTTATTCCCTTTGTGCCCTTAAAAATCCAGGAAAGGTGTTTTCTAAATTCCTTTGCCCCTCTATTTTCGCCTTTAAAATAAATCAGGAATTTCAGGTAAAGTTTTGAGAATTCTTTTTTCCAATCCACATCAGGAACAAATTCCGGTTCTATTAATTTATTGCCGGTGCCGCCACAAGAAAGAGACATTAATATGTTCATTATAAGCCAGAGCCTCCCTTTTGCCGCCCTGCCTATCATAACCCCATCACAGCCCGTGTAATCCATCACTTCTATTGCCTTCTTTGAAGAATCGATATCACCACTCACAATAACAGGGATTTTAATTTTTTCCTTTACTTTTTTTATTAACCCATAATCAACTTCACCGGAATATCTCTGCTTTACGGTTCTCCCGTGAATGGATAAGGCACATGCGCCCGAGCATTCAGCGATTTTTGCAATATTTAAAATATTAATACTGCTGCTGTCCCATCCGATTCTTGTTTTTATGGTAAGCGGCTTTTTTAAAACTGAAGAAAGTTTTTTTATGATTTTTTCAACTTTAGCTTCATCCTGAAGAAGATAACCCCCGCTTTTAGATTTAAGCACCTTTGGAACCGGGCAGCCCATGTTAATGTCTATAATATCTGCCTTATCTTCCACTTTTACCGCAGCTTCTGCTAATATGCCGGGGTCCGAGCCAAATAATTGTAAAGAACAGGGCTTTTCGTAATCAGTAATATCTGCCAGTGCCATACTCTTTCTATGGTTATAATAGATGCCGTAACTTGCAATCATCCCGGTATATGTAAGGGCAGAACCGAAATACCTGGCAAATATCCTGTAAGTATTATCGCTTATTCCGGCAAGAGGCGCAGAAATTACGGGGTTTTCTATGCTTACACTTCCAATTTTAAATGAATGGATGCAGTCCGGAGCACCGCCGCCTGGTTCACGGCTGTTAGGAGCGCCACCGCCGGGAAGGTTCTTTTCTCCATAATCTGCAAGGAATTTATTAACAAGTTCCTTAAGTTCACATATAAGCCCGGATAATTTGAGAGTTTCCAAATCTTCATTTCCACATTTTTATTATTTCGTTACCTGTTTTTATCAAATAATATTTTCAATCCCTTTAATGTTAAATCAGGGTCGTAAATCTTAATCCATTTGCTCCTGTCAGCCATCAGGAATGCAAGACCTCCTGTTGCAATCACTAAGGGTTTGAAATCATTATCTTTTTTATTTTGTTCCTCTATTATCTTATCTATAATAAAATCTACCTGTCCAAGGGATCCATAGAGTACGCCGGAGCGTATGCCGTCACAGGTATTTTTCCCGATTACTGTATCCGGCCAGTTTAAATCAACTTTAGATAATTTAGCCGCATTACTGAAAAGCGCTTCCGCTGAGATTTCTATGCCGGGAGCAATTATTCCGCCTATATACTCCCCTCCGGAAGATAATATATCAAATGTTGTTGCCGTTCCAAAATCTACAACGATTGCCGGATATCCGTGTATCTCCCTGGCTGCAACCGAATTTGCAATCCTGTCCGCCCCTATCTCGGCAGGATAATCATAGCTGAACACAAGACCGGATTTTACATTACTGTTTACAATAAAAGGAGCCCTGTTAAAGTATTTACGGCTCATTTTTATAATCTCATCAAGTATCCCCGGAACAACACAGGAAATTGCGACATCTCTTACATCTCCGGGATTAAAATTAGAATTCCTTAAAAAATTAAAAATTGCAGACGCCAATTCATCCTCGGTCTCATACTCCGGCGTGACCATTCTCCAGGATGCAAGTATTTTATCTCCTTTGAAAAGTCCTGCAACCGTCTGTGTATTTCCGACATCTATGGCAAGAAGCATCTAAAACCTTTTTCTCACAAGTTTATACAATTAAATTGTTTTAGATTTTACATTAAATACGCCCAAATAAAAAGATTTGGGGAAACTAAAGTTAATTATTTGTGAAGAATAAATTAAATTACCTTAAAGATTATTTTAAATTGAATTTATTTTAAAAATTAATGATGGCCTCATATACCATTATAACCGCAGGGCCGACAAGGATAGCCAAAAGAGCAGGCAACAGGCAAAAAATCAGTGGGAACATCAGCTTAACGGGAGCTTTTATTCCTTCTTCTTCGGCCCTGATACTTCTTCTGCTTCTGATTTCGGAAGACTGTATCTTTAAAATCTTGCCTACTGGAATCCCTAAAACCTCAGCCTGGATTACTGATGTAACAAACGAATCCAGGTCAGATACGCTTGTTCTTTTAACCAGGTTATGAAAAGCTTCGCTTCTTGAAAGGCCGATATTCATTTCCTTTAACATTTTATTAAATTCCTCACCGAGGGGCCCCTTTACATTGCCGGCAACCTTCGAAAGGGCCGCATCAAAACCCATGCCCGCTTCGACTGTTATGGTTAACATGTCAAGAGCATTTGGTATCGCTGACCTTATTTCTTCCTGCCTTTTATCTATCTTGCTCCGCAAAAATATATCAGGCAAAAAATAGGACAGCGGTATCAGTATCAGTAATGCTGCATTTACCATCAGTGGAAGGTCAAGGAATACAAAAAGTAATATAAAAATTATTAAGAACACGACGGAACACAGAAATTTAATCATTAAATAAACATTAACACTAATTTTTTCCAGAATCCCGGCTAATTCCAGTTTATTTCTTGTAGATTCCACAACGCCTTTAGGGCTGACTTTTCTAATAAGAGAAGCAATTTTATTAAGAACGGGCATAACGACTCTCTCGGAAAAAGGAGGTATTTCCATCTCTCCTTCTTTTAACATACTGTAGGATGCCAGCTTACTTTTAACAGTGCTCCTTTTGCTTCTCCTCTCTGATACAAACAAACCTATGGAAAATACCAGTAAAAAAACAGACGCAAAAGCTAACCCTATTATTATGTATATTGCATACTTTGAATACATCGTATATATTGAGTTAAATATTGAACTAATTGACATCCTGTATATTCACCCTCCTGTTTATCCGCTTTAAATCTTATTAAATTAAAATCACTTTAAGTTTCTGAACAAATAATAATTTTTTTTAAAACAAATCACCGTTTTTAAATAACCGGCTCTCATTAATACTTGATACTGCTAACTTTTACAGTCCAGATTATTCCGATAATCATCATAACTCCGGAGAAAAGCAGCATTATAAGGCCTGGCTTTGTCGTATATAATAACTTTATATATTCTCTATTTATAATAAACATCAGTATCGCCACTACAAAAGGCGTTATTATAAGTATAATTGCCGACAATCTGCCCTCAGATGTCTGGGCCTTGATCCGGTTCATCACCCTGTCCCTTTCCCTTATGGTGCCTGCTATGGTTTCCATTAATTCTGCGAGATTCCCCCCGATTTCTCTCTGGACATTTACAGCTGTTACGGTCCAGTTCAAATATTCACTGTTGATTCTGCCGGCTGTATTTTCCAGCGCTTCTCTTTCAGGTATACCCATTCTTACCTCGTTTAATGTTCTCCTGAATTCCTCTGAAAGAGGCGGTCTAGATTCCTCCACCACCATACTCATGGCCTGGCTAAAACTGTATCCTGCTTTAAGAGAACCGCTGATTAACTGTAGGGCATCGGGAAGCTGCTCATGGAATTTCTTTAGCCTCTGTGATGTCTTAATATTTAGCAATAAAAAAGGACTTAATACTGCCAGTATTACAATAAGAGCAGTGAGAATTAAGTTTTTGCTTAAATAGTAAGTTAATAAACTGATAATCATTACCCCGGATACATGGATAGCTATAAATTCGGAAGCTTTTATACTCATGCCCGCTCTTTCCAGTTTAGAATCAAATAACTCAATAATACCTCTTCCGGAAGCAGCTTTTGATATAATCCGAGCTATCCAGCCTAAGATACCTTTTCTTTCTTCTTCCCGTTCCTTCAGCTCTTCTCCGGTTACCCCTTCCCCGGTTTTAAATCCATAAGGTTTAGCCTTATCCTTAAGAGTCGGCCTGCGGACCGGTATAAAAAGAATAAATGAGCAAAGAAGCAGTGTGACCCCGGCAAAAACAACAGCGTATACAATCAGTTTTATCCACCAGATATTAAAAAGAGCAAGATAGAAATAATTTTTAGAATCAAACACAAGTGTTTTTGGAGCAGGTGAATAATATGGATTCTCATAACTGATGCCAGTGGAACCGGAAAGTTCTGCTTTTTTAATATTTACGCTTATGTTTATATCTTCGGCGCCGGGCCAGAGACTTGTATAGGATATTTTGTACTGATTTATTATCTTTTTGGATATTTTTTTATAAAGTTCCTTCAGCTCTTTAGAATCTGCAGTCGAAAGCATCCCGCCGCCGGTACTTTCCGAAATATTTTTTATATCATCCGGGTTAAACTCCGGTGAAATTAAAGCTATTGAATATATGCTTATTTCTTCCTCCAGCGCTTTATCTATGACATCATTAAAATTATGCCTGCTGGCAGTATCCGCCCCGTCGGACAATACTATTAAGTATCTATGTTTTATATTTTCTGCATCTTTAAACAATTCAGAAGCCGTAAAGATTCCGTCAAACAAAGAGGTCTCTCCCCTGGCTTCGATTTTAGAAATTGATTCATTTATTTTTTTATGATCCGAAGTAAAATCCGATTGAACAATGACATTATCCGCAAAACTGACAACTGCAATTTTATCTATACTTCTCATTTCATTCACGAAAAAAGAAGCAGCGCTAGTAGCATCTTCAATAGGTTCTCCATTCATGCTTCCGCTTGTGTCCAGCACCAGGACCACTCCTATCGGGTCAGGGATTTCATCCATTCCCTTAATAGAAAGATCCCTTACGCTTTCCCCATTTTCAAGCACAACAAAATCTTCCTGCTTTAAATCCAGATATTCCAGGTTTGAGCCTTCTTTAAAATTAATATAAATCTCTACTTTAGGGTAATCATTAAAATCAATTTTTTTTATAAGAATATCACCGGATTCCTGCGCAAAAATTGAAAATGGGAAAACAAAAAAGACAGGTAAAATAATAGCTATGATTATGATACTTAATAATAAATACCTTAACTTTATTATTGCATATATAAATTTAAAGAATTCACACATTTTTTAAAGTAAAAATTTTCAATAAATAATTTTAAGTATCTTTACTGCTTTATATAGTTCAATTTTCTTACAGCTAAATTTCTTTCTCAAATATCTCATCCGGCAAATCAATTCCAAAATTCTGCAGTCTTGTTGTAAATTGCGGCCTTAGCCCTGTTGATTTAATTCTTCCCTTAAACTTACCCTGTTCGTCAACACCCATATAATCAAATATAAATAAATCCTGTAATGTAATTACATCTCCTTCCATACCCTGGACCTCTGATACTTTTGTAAATCTTCTTGTGCCGTCTTTTAAGCGGCCCATGTGAACTA
>CAYRJH010000045.1:5768-8591 GCA_964424685.1 uncultured Actinomycetota bacterium
TCTGATACTTTTGTAAATCTTCTTGTGCCGTCTTTTAAGCGGCCCATGTGAACTATAAGATTAACGGCGGATGTAACCTGCTCTCTTATTGCTTTAATAGGAATATCCACTCCGGCCATTAAAACCATCGTCTCCAGCCGGGACAGGACATCCCGGGGTGTGTTTGCATGGACGGTACTCAAACTTCCGTCATGGCCGGTATTCATTGCCTGGAGCATATCCAGGGCTTCACCCCCTCTGACCTCTCCTACAATTATACGGTCCGGCCTCATACGGAGCGAATTTCTGACAAGATCCCTTATTGTTACTTCTCCTTTCCCTTCAATGTTGGGGGGTCTTGATTCCAGGCGTATCACATGCTCCTGGTTCAGCTGAAGTTCTGCCGCGTCCTCAATAGTTATTATTCTTTCATCATTCGGAATAAAAGAAGATAATACATTCAACGTTGTAGTTTTTCCGGTACCCGTTCCTCCCGAGCAGATTATATTTAACCTGCCTTTAACACAGATTTCCAGGAAATCAGCCACTTTCTGCGTGCAGGTACCCATTGCTACGAGATCTTCCATGGTGAATGGTTCAGCAGAAAATTTCCTTATGGTAAGTACCGGTCCGTTTAGAACCAGGGGACTAATAATAACATTCACCCTCGAACCATCCGAAAGTCTCGCGTCAACATAAGGAGAAGATTCGTCTACTCTCCTTCCGACCTTACTGACGATTTTATTTATAGTCTGCATTAAATGAGATTCATCCAGAAATGTTTTGCCCGTAGAATAAATCTTACCGGATTTTTCTATATATATATTTTTTGGACTGTTTACCATAATCTCTGTCACTTCTTTATCTCTTAAAAACTCTTCCAGGGGACCGTACCCGGTTACATCATTTATAAAATCCTCTATTATAATGCTTTTTTCTATACCGGTAAGAGGGTAATTATTTTCATTTATTATCCTCTGGACTTCACCTCTTACTCTAAGGCTCAGCTCTGCATCACCTACATTTTTCTTATATATAAAGTCAGCAAGCCTGTTTATTAACTCCAGATGTATTTCCTTTTTTATTTTGTTAATTTGACCAGAGCGCGCAGTTCCGGCCCCATAATCCTTAATGTAGGGACTGCCAGTCAGGCCATTTAGCTTTTTAAGTTTTTCTTCTAAATCCATATACAGTCACTATCCTTTTTATCTATTAAAGCAAACAGGCACTAATTTTTTATGTTAACCTATATTTTTTCTTCCGGGCCCGGATATGATTTTTACCAGGCCCTGCAGGCTTCTTGCCACTGAAGAACGCGGAGCATCAAAAATAAGCGGAACTCCCTTATTAACGGATATGGGCACTATTCTATCGCTGGGGATGGCAACATCTATTTTCCTTTGAATAGTATCCTCAATTTCTTCTATGGTAATACCGACTTTGCTGTCCGCCCGGTTAAGAATTACATATATATTTTCTTTAGGAAATTTTAACTTTTCCAATATCTGCAAAGCTATTTTTAAGTTTTTTATGCTGGGTGCATCTTTGCTGGTTACGATGCACAGATAATCCGTCTCTCTGATAACATTCAGTATATCATCCGAAAAA
This sequence comes from uncultured Actinomycetota bacterium, assembly GCA_964424685.1. Taxonomy (GTDB): domain Bacteria; phylum Actinomycetota; class Humimicrobiia; order Humimicrobiales; family Humimicrobiaceae; genus JAQVEM01. The sequence goes on from CAYRJH010000045.1 coordinate 7,356, forward strand.
TAAGACGAAGTATCCACTATGGTATAATCACTTAATTTTGATAGATTTTCCAGGATTTTTATAGTCGTTTCGCTGTTTATTCCCGTACTTTCGGTTATATCCAGCGGCGCCGGCAGCACCATAAGACCTGAACTGTGAGTGGTCAGGAAACCGCCTAAGACCTTGGGATCCAGCTGGTCAATCACAGGCAAAATGTCATAAACCGAATATTTTGGATTGAGGTTCAGCATCAATGCTATATCCCCGAATTGATAATTGGTGTCAAAAAGAGAAACTCTTTTTTTGATGCTGTTTATAAGACCCACCGCGAGATTGACTGCAATAAAAGACTTGCCCACTCCACCCTTGGTACCAAAAATAGTCACTCTTTTGGGCCTTATCCTTTTATCCTGCCTCCCAGATACCAGGCTCATCTCGGCCCTTTCAATAGTATCCTTTATGTCATTATAGGTAAACGGGATCTCGATAACGTCATGCACATTAAGTTTAATAGCTTTTTTTAACAATTCGGCTGACATTCCCCTGACCAGCAAAATTATTTTGGCAAAATAAAGACTTGAATGATAAGACTTTAGAAGTTCTTCAATATCTTCCAATCCATATGTAGGACCCACCCAGATTAAGCAGGGCTTTCTCTCTGCCAGCAAAGCCTCCAGGTCACTAAGCTCAGTGCCTGATCTTGTGACTTCCAGCTCGGGGAATCTTTCCAGCAGATACTTTATCTTATCTATATTGTTTACCTGCTTGTCAATTATAGCTATCAGTATTTTATTCATATACTTTTTTAAATCTTATTTTTTATATTTTTTACTATTAGTTAAAGATATTATCCAGAGTTATTCCAGGTGTTTCTTCTTCTTCTGCCCCGCCCACAGGAACAAGGGCGAGCCATACACTGCCCATTTCTTCGCTAAATACAAGCTTCTCTGAATCCTCCGGACTTACAGCCAGGGTCACTGTTTTTATTTCGGTTGACTCCGTTCCGCTGCCGGTCCGGGTTCCCAAAAAGCCGCTTTCCTGTGCTTCAGCCTTTGTCTGTACCCTGGTTCCGATATATAAAACCTCTACATTCCATAAAAGTGTCCTTGTGATTTCCGTTTCAATTTTTATACCGGCATAAAGAGTCCCGGAAGCCTTTTCCTCTACCGCCGGTTCCTCACCTTCTGATTGTGCCGCACCCGCAGAAGAAGTTTCTTCTTTATCTTCTTCTGGGAAGAAGGTTGCTATAACATTGAC
>CAYRJH010000046.1:0-8450 GCA_964424685.1 uncultured Actinomycetota bacterium
AAATTAGGAATAATAGGTCTTCCAAATGTAGGTAAAAGCACACTTTTTAATGCAATAACTGCTGCAGGGGCAGTAATCTCAAATTATCCATTCTGCACGGTAGAACCCAATATTGCTACAGTGCCTGTTCCTGATGAAAGACTTGAAGAATTAGCTAAAATAGTAAAGCCGGAAAAAGTTATCCCTGCCACAATTGAATTTGTAGATATAGCCGGGCTGATAAAAGGAGCCAGCAAAGGCGAAGGTCTGGGCAATAAATTTCTCTCCCATATCCGTGAAGTGGATGCTGTAATTCATGTTGTAAGATGTTTCAGGGATGATAATGTCTCACATGTGTATTCCGGTATAGAACCCATAAGGGATGTTGAGGTAGTTAATATGGAATTAATTCTTTCAGACTTAGAGAGTGTTGAAAACAGGATTGAGAAAACTCAAAGAATGGTAAAAAGCGGAGAGAAGAAATATATATCGGAACATGAGTTATTAAGTAAAGTAAAAGATGGCTTACTAAAGGGGACCCCGGTCAAGAATATGGAATTAAATGAGGAAGAAAGAGCAGCTGCAAATCAGCTTTTTTTAATCTCCAATAAGCCTGTTTTATATGCTGCAAATGTAGATGAAAATGATCTTGCAAAAAATATGGAAAATATACCCGCCGTAAAAGAACTCAGCCAGTATGCTTTCGGGGAAGGGTCAGAGGTAATAATGGTGAGCGCTAAAATTGAGGAAGAGTTATTACAGCTTGACTCCGGCGAAAGAGAATTATTTATGAAAGAACTGGGTATATCTGCATCGGGTATGGATAGATTGATAAAAACCTGCTACAAGCTGCTGGGGCTCATTAGTTTTATAACCATAAAGCTTCCGGAAATAAGGGCATGGACCGTTAAGGAAGGGACCAGAGCACCCGAAGCTGCAGGTAAAATACACACAGATTTTCAAAAAGGATTTATATGTGTTGAAATTATAGATTACAATACTCTTATTAATACCGGTTCATATGCAGAGGCAAAGGAAAAGGGGCTCATCCGCCGTGAGGGAAAGGACTACATGATGAAAGATGGAGATATTGCCCTGTTTAAATTCAATGTATAAATTGAGTTTTATAGTATTCGTTTATATAATATAAGCTGATTTTTAAAATATTTAAAAATCTTTGTTTGGAAAAAAATCAGAAAGGGTTTCCTTGGAGAGAAGAGGCAGAAAAGAATCAATCATAACTTTAATAATAATGATTATTATTGGCGTGGTGATTGCAAGCTGGCTTTCGGGTTTATGGAGTTGCGAAGAGGGGAGGAAAGAACTGACCGATGTAGAGAGGTCAACTATTTCTGATTATGTAAACTCTATTTCAGTTCTGGTTCAGCAATCCAATAAAATCTCGTATAAATTTTTTATTATTCTTGATAGAGCGAGTGAAAATACAAGAGAGAATCTGGATGATGAGCTTCTGGATATAATAGAGGAAAGTAAAGTAGTTTTAGAAAGATGCGGCGAGCTGATTCCCCCTGAATTTTATGAAGTCGCACATGGATATCTGGGACTGGTGTTTGAAACAAGAAATAAAGCTTATGAAGATTTCAGGCCGGCTATATTTAACGCACTTCAGGATCTTGATCTGGATATATCTACTGCGCAGATAACGAAAACCTTTCTATATATGTTTATGAGCGATGAAATATATTTGTATTTCCAGGATAAATTAAAAGAATCAGGCGAAAACCTGGGCATATATAATCTAACCATAATCGATTCAGTTGTTCTTAAGGATAAAAACCTTACAGATAATCAGAGTGTGATGAGTTTTATTTCAAAAATCAAATCTGTACCCGATCTGCAGGCAAGAAGAGGTGTAGCAGTTATTGATGATACTATAGAGTTTAATCCTGAGGTTAAGAATAATCACGGAGACTATTGGGTGTTGGGTAAAGGAAATACAATCAGTGTTGCTATTGCCATAGAAAATCAGGGTAATGTAATAGAAAATAATGTAAAGGTGACCATGAAGTACATGGCCCAGGATAACATTTCCGAAACAAAAGAATACATTATAGAAACAATTGAGCCCTCCCAGCAAAAGACAGTGACTATATCAGGGTTTCCTGCTTACCCGGGCAGAAAATGTGAACTGGAAATAAATGCGGGCCCTGTACCCGATGAAGCATTTTTAGGCAACAATAAGGCTACTTTTAGATTTATTATGGAAGATTAAACAAAATCGCACCTTTGATTTTTTACTCCTGTAATACCTGATTGTATTTTCAGTAGTAATATAAAAGGGTTTCCTATATTAAAATTATCGGTTATAATGATGTAATTAATTTTAAAACTTAAAAGTTTCCTTTTATGGAAAATAAAAAAAATAAGTCTTTTACTTTACTGATATTATCAGATGCAAAGTCAGGTATACGAAAAGTAAAGATTACTCATAACCTGCTAAGATTATTATTTATTGTTGCAATAATAATAGTAGCTTCTGCTGTGATTCTAGTTTCTGATTTATTTATCATCCGGCAGAAATTTGATGAGAAAGTGGCCGAACTTGAAAGAGCCAAATATAAAATTACCTATAAAGATGTAGAACTGGCAAATCTGGAAAAAAAGACTAAAGAGGTAGAAACAAAAACAAAAGTTTTAGAAAGTTATTTAAAGGAAGTCGAGGATCTGGACCGCATGGTCAGGGAGATAACAGGGAAAGGCGGATATGAAGGAGAAGTAGCAATTTATACTGCAGATTTAAGTTCTAATATTGAATTTGAAGAAGACCCGAATGAGATTTATTATTATACCAGTGACCAGGAAGAAGGGCTGGATGATATAGATGCACTTCTTGACGAACTTTTAAGTATTGCTCCTGAGCTATCCGAGATACTTTCCCAGGATAAGCAGGATATGGAAGATCATATATACCTTATGGAGCACACCCCCGATATGTGGCCGACCTACGGCAAGATTACATCTCTCTTCGGAGAAAGAAGGGGCGGCTACAGGCATAAAGGGCTGGATATTGCATGGAAAACAGGTACCAATATACAGGCAACTGCAAGCGGGGTAGTAATTTATGCCGGATGGCACGGAGGTTATGGCAGGAAAATTATGATTTATCATGGGTTCGGATATACAACGGCTTATGCTCATCTCAGCAGCATGTATGTCAATGTTGGGGACGAGGTAGCTAAAGGTGATATCATAGGAGCAATGGGAAGCAGCGGAAACAGTACCGGGACACATTTGCATTACGAAGTCCTGGTAAATGGTACTCCCCAAAACCCTATGGATTTTCTTCCATAAGAGATATTCTAATTTACAGAGCTTGTTTTGTTTTATATCATTTTCAATCAAAGCAGAATACGCATAAGACAATTTTTACCATAATCAGTCAAAAATTAAATATATTATTAAAAATATATTATAAATATGAATACAGAAAAGAAAGTAGCATATCTCGGTCCTCCGGGGACATTTACAGAGGAAGCCCTGGATAGGCTTATTAAGGATGCCGCCAATATAAAAAAGCTGCCTTATTCTACAGTTGCAGAAGTAATAAAGAGCGTGGATAGAGGTGAAGCTGATGAGGGATTGGTGCCCATAGAAAATTCTATTGAAGGTTCGGTAAATATTACCCAGGACATTCTCACCTTTGAAAGTGAAGCAAAGATAATAGGAGAGGTTACTATTCCTGTTAAGCACAGCCTGATCGGCAAGAAAAAAATTAAACTTAAAGATATAAAAAAAGTGATATCTCATCCGCATGCCACTGCGCAGTGCAGGAATTTTTTGTCAACTAATTTAAAAGGTGCAGAAATAATTGCAGCAAACAGCACTGCCGAGGCTGTCAAAATCTTAAAAAGAGAGGATAATGACGTAGCTGCAATAGGAACAAAAACAGCGGCAAAGATCTATGGCCTGGAGATAATAGAGAATGACATTGAAGATAATAAAGATAATAAAACAAGATTTGTTTTATTAGGAAATAAAATACAGACAAAAACGGGTAACGATAAAACTTCAATAGTTTGTTTCCTTAAAGAAGATAGACCCGGCAGCTTATATAAAATATTAAAAGAATTTGCCAATAGGGATATTAATCTGACCAGGCTGGAATCAAGGCCGGCTAAAAAAAATCTCGGAGATTATGTATTCATGATAGATCTCGATGGTCATCTGCATGATGACAATGTTTTTAAAGTGATAGAGGCTCTAAGAAAAAGCGTGTATCTTGTTAAAATTTTAGGTTCTTACCCTAAATGGATTGAAGACATAAAAAAATAAAAATGATGATAGCGGAGAAGACAGATGATTGATGTAGAGTTATTTAGAAAAAATCCTCAAATCTTTAAATCGGAAATGGAAAAAAGAGGCTTAAAAATCAATACGTCTATTGGAGTCGAACTGGACAGAAATAAAAGAGATTTAATATTTAAGATTGACGGATTGAGATTTGAAAAAAATCTGGCTTCAAAAACACTGCCGGGGCTAAAAAATGAAGAAAAGAATAAAAAAATTGGCCTTATGAAAAAGTTAAATAAGGACCTGGATAAGATGGAAGCAGAACTCGCAGATCTGGAAGGTAAGTTTTTTAAGCATTTTTCAATGTATCCCAACCTGTCTCATGAAACTACACCCGTAGGGAAAGATGAAAGCGGAAATGTGGTCCAATCTTATTACGGAAGTAAACCTGAATTTGATTTTGAACCAAGAAACCATAATGATCTTGGAGTAAGCCTGGATATACTTGATGAAAAAAGGGCAGCAAAAATTTCGGGTTCAAGGTTTGTTTTTTTAAAAAATGAAGCAGTTTTGCTGGAATTTGCATTGATACAGTATGTTTTGAATATATTAATCCGGAAAGGTTTTGCACCCCTGATTCCCCCATTCCTGGTGAAGGAAATGGCTATGTATGGAACAGGATTTTTCCCAGTAGAAAAAACACAGTATTACAAAACCGAACTTGATGATTTGTTTTTGATAGGAACTTCTGAAGTCCCTCTTTGTGCCTATCATAGTGATGAATTTCTGGATGCTAGCACTCTTCCTCTTAAATACACTGCTTTTTCAACCTGTTTCAGAAGGGAAGCCGGAAGTTACGGAAAAGATCTGGGAGGACTTTTCAGAGTGCACCAGTTTGATAAGATTGAAATGTTTGTCTTTGCTCACCCCGAAAATTCATGGGAAGAATATGAAAAATTAAGGGAAACACTTGAAGAAATCATGAAGGGGATTGGATTTCATTATCAAATTGTAAATATGTGTACCGGAGATATCGGAAATCCAAATGCAAAGAAATATGATCTGGAAGTCTGGCTTCCGGGACAAAAGAAATATAGAGAGCTGGCATCATGCAGTCATGATACTGATTTTCAGGCAAGAAGATTGAATATAAAGTACAGAGACGGGAAGAAAAAAGATTTTGTCCATACAATGAACAGTACCGCCTGTGCTGTCGGCAGGACATTAATAGGAATATTTGAGAATTTCCAGGATAAGGAAGGAAATATAAGAATCCCGGAAGTATTGGTACCCTATATGGGCGGAATAAAAATAATTTCTAAAAAATAGCATAAGTAGACCAAAAAAATCTTAAGCATCAGTTCCTTTTACCTCATATCTTATTATTAATCTAATTATAGGTTCGTATATGTTTGTATTTTATGAAATGCAACAAAGTACAATTATGGGATATAAAAATTACATTTATAAATCCTGCTTTTATGCTATAATTTGTCTTTGTCCGGAGAGGTGGCAGAGTCTGGTTGAATGCGGCGGTCTTGAAAACCGTTGAAGGTTTATTCCTTCCGGGGGTTCAAATCCCTCCCTCTCCGCCAGTTGTAGATTTTTTCATTATGCAGATGGAGTCTTTTTCATATAGATAATATCTGTGCAGTAACTATCCTTGATGCTTTTTTTCTAATAAATCAAGAAAGATTTTAACAATATTAGGGTCAAATTGAATACCGTAAAATTTTTTAAATTCCTGTATAATTTCTTTTTTTGTCATTTTTCTTCTGTAAGGCCTGTCTTTGCTCATAGCATCAAAAGAATTAATAAGAAATGAAATTCTTGAAAGTATGGGGATATCTTCACCTTTTATTCCTCTTGGATATCCACCGCCATTATACCATTCATAATGAGAGAGTATTGCTTCTGATATAGGTTTAAGGAAATTCGATGATTCTGCAATCCGGTACCCTAATTCGGGAAGTTTTTTAACTAACTTCCACTCTTCCTTTGTTAATCTTCCTGGTTTTGCCACTATTTCATCAGCAAGTGCAATTTTTCCTATATTATAAACATCCATAAGCAATTTTAATTCATTTAGTTTCACTTCTGAAAGATTAAGTTTCCTTCCAATATATAGAGCGTATTTTCTTAGTTTGGTACTTCTTTCTTCACTGATATGCTCTCCTTTTTTTAAATTTTCCTTAAGTGAACTTATGATGATTTCGTTGGTGGATTTACTTTCTGCTATTTTGTTCCTGTACATTTTGTCTTCAGCTTCTTTTAGTATATCATCTATATTTCTTGGAGGATTTCTTTTTGTTGAAACACCAATTGAGATACTTAAAGGCATCTCCGGAGTGCTTCTTTCCCTGCATAGCCTCTTAATTCTTTTTACAATACTTGCTGCATCCTTAGCAGTGGTTTTAGGCAGAATTGCGATAAACTCATCTCCGCCCCATCTCGATAATATGTCTTCTTCCCTGAAGGAATCTTTCAGGATATCGGATATTTTTTTTAGGAATATATCTCCCTGTACATGTCCATATGCATCGTTTATTATTTTTAAGCCGTTTACATCTCCCATTACTATGGTTAAAGGAAGCTGTCTTGGCGTATCCAGTCTGTTTATCTCTTCTTCAAAATATGCTCTGTTGTAAAGCTCCGTAAGTGAATCATGAAAGGATAGATATTTTATTTTCTCTTCTGCGTTTTTCTTATTTGTTGTATCCTTTGTTATACCAAATAATCCTATTATGTTTCCATCCTTATCATACCAGGGAATTTTTGAGGTTGATACCCATCTGTCGATTTTGTTTTCGAAAGTTTCTTTTTCTTCAAAATCTATTATTGCATTACCAGTTTTTATTATAAATTGCTCATCTTCAAATGCCTGTTTTGCATGTTCCTTACTGAAAAAATCAAAGTCTGTCTTGCCTTCCGCATCTTCCGGCCCATCTAACCCGAATTTTTCGGCACATGCTTTATTTATCCTTACAAATCTGCTTTTCACATCTTTAAAATATATACTTTCTGTTATATTGTCCATTAAAGCATTAAAGAAGTTTTTTTCTCTTCTAAGAAAGCCGTTTTCCATTTGCTTTCTTTTTGTTATATCCCTTGATATACCCATAGTTCCCATTATATTTCCATTTTTATCATACCAGGGGATTTTACTGCTGCTCATCCAGAATTCTTTACCTTTATATAGTGCTATTTCTACTTTATCGATAATGGGTTTGCCTGTCTTCATTACATGCTTTTCATCTTTTAAATATTCATCCGATCTTTGTTGGGGGAAAAAATCTAAATCTGTTTTACCAATGAGATCCTGTGGTTCTTTATCCATAAAATTTGCCTTGGCTTTATTTACAACAAGGAATCTGCTATTTGTATCTTTGATATAAATATGATCAGGCATATTATCTATAAGCTTTTGGAATAAGTTGAATTGCGCACTATCATTGTAAAGAATATTTTTATTTTTATTATCAGATAAGCTGGCCTTACCTGGTTTTTTCTCGACCATCTAAATCCTTTTATAATATATTATTTAACTATTTTCTTTTTATTACATTGATATTTAAATATTTGAAATATTATAAAACATAATTAATACTTTTCATAGTAAATATTTTAAATTATTTTTTACAGAAGCTTTGATGTAAAAAATCCCTATGTTTCTTTTTCCGTGGAGTATACAAAAAAGTGTAAAAAAGATATACTTTTATTGAATTAATAAATAAATTCCGCATATAGATATTTGCGGCAATGTAAAATATATTTTATTTTATAGTAGTGGAAGGAAATTATGGCAAAGGATTATAATGAAAATACAAAATTATCAGAGGTATTAAATTCACCTGAGGCGAGTAAAATTATTGCTAAGTATGAGCTACCCTGCATGCATTGCGCGATGGCTGCATATGAAGCAGAAATATTGACCCTGGGGCAGATCTCTAAGATTTACGGAATAAATATAGATGGATTGCTTAAGGAATTAAACGAAATTCCCTGATGTTATAGTATCTTTTACATTTCAATAATAAACTTTTTTATTATGCTGACATAAAAATCAGCATAAAGTAAGGTTTATTTTTTTTGCTTACTTATTGTCATTAAGCTATATTAATATATATATGAATAAAATAAGCGCCTGTAGCTCAATTGGATAGAGCAGTGGACTACGAATCCGAAGGTTGGGGGTTCGAATCCCTCCAGGCGCGCCATTT
>CAYRJH010000047.1:0-7858 GCA_964424685.1 uncultured Actinomycetota bacterium
CCTTTGCTAATAGTGCAGATTATTTTACCTTTTAATTTTTGCCCGATAAAGGCGCTATTTTTACTTTTTGAAATAAAACTTTCTTTTTTTATCTCCTCTTCAGCTCTGGTATCTATAACTGTAATATTGGCAATTTTTCCAACTTCAATTTTACCTGCATCTATACCCAGGATTCCTGCAGGTGAAGTTGTTATAAGGCTTATTAATTTAGGAAGGCTCATTTTTTCTTCATTACATAATTTACTAAAAGCAGCGCTGAATAATGTTTCCAGGCCTATGGTTCCAAAACTGGCAAGCTTAAATGTAGTATTTTTTTCCGTATCCAGGTGGGGCGCGTGGTCGCTTGCTATAGCGTCTATTACCCCCTCTTTTACACCCTCGATCAGCGCCAATCTATCTTCCTCGCTCCTTATGGGCGGTTTAACCTTAAAGTTGGTATTAAATGTTGCCAGACAGCTGTCATTAAAGAACAGATGATGAGGAGTCACATCGCAGGTTATATTTACTCCTTCTTCCTTTGCTTTTTTTATCATTTCCAGGCCGCTTTTTGTACTCAGGTGAGTTATGTGAATCCTGGCTTTGCTTCTTGCCGCGAGCATTATATCCCTTGCTATCATCAAATCATCACTCAAACAGGATATACCTTCCAACCCCAGTATTGTCGAATAATATCCCTCATGAACAAGACCGCCTTTTGATATGAAGTTATTTTCCTCATGTAATATTAGAAGTGCGCCAAACTGCATTGAATACCTCATAATTTCATACATGAGCTTGCTGTCTTCTACACCTTTTCCATCATCCGAAAAAGCGACTGCTCCAGCTTCAGTCAGGAGTCCCATTTCAGTAATCGCCATACCATTAAGTCCCGCGGTCATAGCGGCAACTGGCAGGACATTGCATGCCGACTCTCTCGATTTTTCTAAAATGTAGCGCACCAGGGACTGGCTATCTATAACCGGCTTTGTATTTGGCATACAGGCAACCGTAGTTATTCCTCCTTTAACAGCAGCATACGACCCTGTTTCAATTGTCTCCTCATCTTCAAAACCGGGTTCTCTAAGGTGGGTATGCATATCCACAAACCCGGGTGAGACTATGCAGCCTTCAGCATTAATTTCAAATGTACTGCCTTCTTTTATCACAATTTTTTCTTTTATTTCAGATACAATGCCCTCTTTAATATAAATATCGGAAACAAATTCCCTGCCCTGCCCGGGATCAATTATCTTGCCTGATTTTAGAAGCACATTTTTTTTCTTATCATTTTTCATAATGACCACAATATTTTTTAATCCTATGAATTTTTAGCTCAATATCAAATAAAGTATTGCCATTCTTATAGCCACCCCATAAGTTACCTGCTCGTCAATTGCGATTTTTTCCCCCAGCTCGCCCCCGATGTCCATAACTTCATCAGTTATCTCAATCCCTCTGTTTACCGGTCCCGGATGCATAACAATGGAACCTGTCTTCATCTTTGATAGTCTATCCATATTCAAACTTAAAAACCTGTTATATTCCATTATGGATGGGTAAAACTTCCTGTCATGCCTTTCAAGCTGCATTCTAAGAATGTAAATAATATCAGATTCTTCTATGACATCGTCTATGCAGTGTTTTACATTCATTCCTGAAAAATCTTCGGGAAGCAGCATGGTCGGCGACACTATGGTCACATTGATACCCATTTTTTCCAATAAATTCATATCAGACTTTGCAACTCTGCTGTTTATAAAATCACCGATAATTGCTGCTTTTAGTCCTTTGAACTTTCCAAATCTTTTTTTTATGGTATATAAGTCAAGTAATGCTTGAGTTGGATGCTGATATTTCCCGTCGCCGGCATTTATTACCGGTATGTTTACAAAACGGTCTACCATTTTAACTGTCCCGCTGTCACTGTGCCTTATGATAATCAGGTCAACTTTCATCGAGAGTATAGTCTTTAAAGTATCAATTACAGATTCACCCTTTTTGACGCTGCTTGTTGAAGAAGAAAAATTAATTATATCCGCACTGAGTCTTTTAGCCGCAATCTCAAATGAGGTTTTTGTCCTTGTGCTCGGTTCAAAAAATAAATTAACTATTGTCTTACCCCTTAAGGTCGGGACTTTTTTTACATCCCTTCCTGATATTTCAAGAAAAGAATCTGCATTTGAAAGTATTAATCCTATATCTTCCATGCTCAGACTGTCTATATCTATTATACTTTTTTTTCTCAGCATAATTATTCCTTTTCTATAACCATGACACTATCCTCGCCGTCAGTTTCTTCTAATTTTACCTCAATAGATTCATCACGTGAGGTGGGAAGATTTTTCCCCACATAATCCGCTCTTATAGGAAGCTCCCTGTGCCCCCTGTCAATTAAAACCACTAACTGTATTGATTTTGGCCTTCCAAAATCAATTAAAGCATCCAATGCAGCCCTAATCGTTCTGCCAGTATATAGAACATCATCAACCAGGATTACATTCATATTCTCTATTTCAAAGGAAATATCGGTTATCTGGGCAATTGGTTTCACGTTCTGTCCGATATCATCTCGATAAAAAGTAATATCCAGCTTACCCGTCTTAATTTTTATTCCTTCAAATTTTTCAATGTTCTCTGCTATTCTTTTTGCAAGCGGTACCCCTCTTTTTTGAAGCCCGATAAAAACAAGACTTTCCGCCCCCTTGTTTCTTTCCAGAATTTCATGCGAGATCCTTCTGATTATTCTGTCTATATCATTTCCGCTTAATATATATGCCTTTTCTATCATAATCTTTCTCCATATAAAAAAACCTTCTTACCAAATAGGTAAGAAGGTCAATAAATTCTTAATATTAGAACTTTTTTCAGATGTCTTTATCTTTTTCATTCCTTTTTAGTCTCTCCGGACTATTTTAAAGGTATTAATATTTAATCTTGTATTCTACTCATGAGATACTATAGGGGATTACATGTAAAAAAACAAGTATAAATTTAAAAAAAAACTTATCCAATGTTTTTTCTTAATTGTCTCAGCTTATAGTTTAAGTCGCCCTTGCCACTTTCCCTATTATATCCGTAACCACGTTCCCTTGAATTAGGATTTTCTTTATTTTGAGTTCTGGCTTCGTTAACTAATAAAGTTCTTCCCTTGAATTCACTCTTGTTAAATTTTTCTACAGCAGCTTTAGCCTGTTCTTCACTTTCCATCTCAACAAATCCAAAACCTCTTGATTTCCCATCCATTCTGGTAATAACTTTTGAGTAAGTGACAGTACCTTCCTGAGCAAATAGCTCTTCGAGTTCTTTATCTGTCGTACCGTAGTCCAGATTTCCTACATACATTCTCTTATTCACTTAAAAATACCCTTTCCTTAAATTGCTTTTTTTATATATAAAAGAGTAGTAGAAATTACATTATTTAAAACATGGAATAAATGAAATAAGAAGACATTGATAAGAAGATTTACTTCTTTTTTATTTATTTACTTCTAATAAAAATCCCTACCACTCAATTTTAAAATGTAAAACCTCTTAAGTATTACCAGCATATTATATAATATATTTGCTATTTGTCCACAGATTATTTTTTTCCAAAATAAAATCTAAGGTTCTACAACTTTTCCCATAAATAAGATACTTCCTGTTCTGTCATCAGCAATTACAAAGAAGAAGGGCCTGTTTACCACAAAATTTATTATCTCTTCTATGGGCATTGCTGATTCAACCATTTCTACTACCGTAGCAGCAGCTGCCTCGCTTCCCTTCTCGTTAACCTCAATCACTGCCTTATGAAGCACTTTTGATATCCATGGGCTATCACCTGATTCACGATTGACAATACCGCTAAAATCTGCCAGGCCCTCCTTAAAAGCAATTCCCATTCCCAGATCAGTAAGCACATCATTTAAAAGCTTTATACCATACTCTACCTTATACCTGGGCATAACAAGAGAAACCTGACTTCCGTAAAATAAATCCTTTATTCTGCTCCATTTTTCCGCATCAAGCGATTCAATTACAGTGTCGACATTTACACCCTCATCCGGAAGAATTATATACATGGCCATCTTTTCCTGTCCGTAAGGAAGCTTTATACCTGAAAAGTCGTCACCTTTATAATAGGCAAAATTTTCCTCAAGGGACATCATCGGAACTTTTTTAGCTGTTCCGTCCGGAAGATAGAAATCGTCATCATCCGTCATATTCTCATCAAACGGATAAGTCCAGTCTCCCTTAAAATAAATAGCATTTATCAGGTACATTACAACACTATCAGCAGGGTTTTCAGTAAGCATCTTGTCAATCTTCCCCCTTGTCTCTTCCTCTATCCAACCATTTATAGTGTCCACTGCATCCGGAGCGGAAAAATCAATTTCATTAACTTCAGAATTAAAATATTTTTTATTCCTTTCACTAAAATCCGCTCTTATATCAAAGCCCATCCTGTACCAGATAGAATTTGCAATCTCCATTTCTATATCACTGTCAGCGTTTTTAATACTTACCATGAGGTCTTTAAAACCCTGATTTAATTCCTCCAGGTCAAAGCCTTCAAACTCTAAAGCTTCCGCCATTGCCAGACTGGTTTCTCCCACCGCTCCGTTATAAGTCATGGCCAGAGCCATAAGTATTGAGAGAGGAGATATAAATACATTCTTGTCTTTATCTTCTGAGACGAGTTTCTTAAAGATATTAAATCCAAATTTTGTATTTGCATTGGTAAGGTTTTTATCCATAGAAGCTGCGATTTCATCCGACTTTTCGGCTGAAACTTCCTCCGCAGATGCATCCTTTGAACACTGTGTAAACAAAGCCGAACTTGATAAAATTGTAACAGCAGCCAGAGCAGCAAAAATTAAAACTATTTTACTCTTTTTCATATAGACCCCCTTTTGCAATGATTATTTGCTTTAATAATTCTGTCATATATATTCGATGAATACTATTGGACAATTAAGGTAATAAAAAAACACAGGCTAAATAAAAATTAAAAAAATTAATAAGCGTTTCCGGTTACTTCCAATCTTAACTGTGTCTCTCCCTGTTTTAAAAACAACGTCGGATACTCCTTAATCCTGCCCGGCCCAAAGTCATCAAGCAGAATATCCTCTATTTTGGATTCCTTCCCATCTGAATAAAGCACAACCAGTTTAAAAGTCCCACTGAAACTCAATGCATCGCTTATATTTCTTAATTGAATTTTCAATTGAGTGTCATCAACAATTTTATATGAGAAGCGTATAATTTCTTTAATATCTTCTTCATTTTCCTCCTTTTCTTCAAAAGAGTATGTATTACTGAAGGCAATATCTTCTCCTCCCTCCAAAGGCATGCCCAGAGTAGTTTCCTCCGTACCATCCATCTCTTCCTCAACAGGGGCCTCCCGGGATGGCTCAGGTACAATAATCAGTTTTTCTTCTGCAACTTTATCTTCACCGGTAATCTCTCTTGAATAATAATTTCTTAAATACTGGACGCCAAAAATAGAGCCAACAGCCAATATTACTATCACCGAAGCTGCAACAGCAAGACTCCTGGCCCGGAACATTTTTACATTTATCATAGCCGGTTTAAAGGCATGTTCTTCACTTACTATGATTTCATCCCCTATCTCGAATATTCCGTGGGGCATCCTTTGCTTCAGGAATTGCCCCTCCCCGGTCATAACTATACAATAATCTTTACCTATTTCTATTATTACCGCTTTCATCTCTTATCACCCCTGCTGATATCTACATAGCTAAGGCTGTTTAATATCGCCAGAACCATAGCTATTATATATATTCGACCACGCTCCAGTTTTTTGCGGTGTACCCACATAATATCCTCGATTTCTTTTAGAGGGAGCCTTTTTGTTTCCAGCAAAGTTTTTAATATACCGTTATTTCTAACAATAGTCCTGGCCACTTCTTTATACTCTTCTCTCAGGCTCTCGCTACTCGGAGATATCTCTGCCAGTTCTTCAAAGTTTATACCCCATTTTTCAAGCTCTGCCCTGTATTCTATTATTTCCAGTATTCTTTTTTCTTTTTCTTCGTCAATCTCATACTGAGCAATAGCCCCGGCGTCCTCGTCCGTAAAACCAGCAGCAGAAGGATTGCCGCTATTCATGCTGAAAGTTCTCTGCTTGCTCTGCTTGCGGTAAAAATCAATCAGGCGCATGTTTATTACCAGACGCGCGAAACTTAAAAACCTGCCCCTTTTTATATCATAAGAATCCATTGCCTCTTTAAAAGCGGACAGGCCGATTGAAAGTTCCTCATCCACTCCAAATTCAAGGAATCTTCCAGCCCTTTTCTGGGCCACGCTTGCAATAAAAGGCATAAATTCAGAGATGAGTTTGCTGGATTTAAAATTGTCCCCTCTTACCTCAATTACCCTGTTTTCAAGAGACTGGCTGTATAGCAATAAGCTGTTCCCCTCTTATAATTAAAATTTAACTTTTCTAATATTATAGGATAACTCCGGCTTTTTATAAATCTTATCATTTAATATGTTATAATTATCTTATAATCTTTAAAAGGAGGACTTGCCATGGATGTAAAACTTCTAATAACCTACGATCCGGCCCATCTTGAAAGCAGCAGGGAGAAAGTCGAGAATCTGTTTAAAGAAATAAAGGTAAAACCAAAATTCTTAAAATCAAAATACAGCGGTATCTTTCTTCTTGATGTTTCAAAGCCAAAGGAAGTCGTAAAAAAGCTAAAAGCGATATCAAAAAAGGACAGGGACTTATTCGGCAAAACCTACCGCTACATCCCGATAGACAAATGGGTAAAATCTAAAATACCCGATATGCAGAAAGCGGTAAAATCGCTTGTACCCAAAATTAAAAAAGACGAGAAATGGATGATGGATCTGGAAAAAAGATATTACGACAAGCTTAATTTTAAGGAACTCATAATAAAGCTTACCGATGTGGTGGACCGTGAAAAAATTGACCTCAAGAAACCCAAAAAGATAATAAA
Organism: uncultured Actinomycetota bacterium; assembly: GCA_964424685.1. Classification (GTDB taxonomy): domain Bacteria; phylum Actinomycetota; class Humimicrobiia; order Humimicrobiales; family Humimicrobiaceae; genus JAQVEM01. Next base: position 6,948 of record CAYRJH010000047.1, read on the forward strand.
AGTTGAAATTGTTGGGAATGATACAGGAATATCCCTGCTGGAACCGGATGAAATGCTTATAGTATGATAAAGCCTGCATCTATCTTCTTCGGGATCCTTTTTTAAAGTATTTGAAAAACCGGTCCTGGTACTGTTCAAACAAATCCCATCTATCCAGCTCCTGCCTTAAATCCGCAGGCTCGATTTCACCTTTTTCAAATAATTTAAATAGAATTTCTATTTCATTTCTGGCTATAATTGGGTACCCCATTCTATCTCTTGTGATTACAGGAAATCCTGCACCGCCTACCCTGACTGTGCTGTTTCTAAGCAAATCCGGAAGTTGTGAATAGTAGGCGCTTTTATTTACGATTTCCTGGATAAACTTTGAAAGGGAAACATCCCAGAATTCGTCTACTCCTTTAATAATCGCACTATAAGGGTCTTTTTTCTTCTCGATATCGCTTGATATCTTTTTTGCCACCGAACTCAATGAATTGGACACTATGTCCATTTTCTCAAAATCTCTGGTGAGTCTCAGGCCATAAAGAATCATTGCCAGATCATCGTCCTCTTCTGCCAGCATTTCAAAGGCCTTTCTTGCTTCCCCGCTGAATCCTTCCACTCTCAACATATATGAAGGAGTAATAACTTTTGGTTTCTGCCAGGTTATCCTGCCTTCCCTTATAATCGTTTCACTGTCAGGGCTTCTTCCTTCAAAATCCAGATACATGGGTACAGTAAGCATATAATAATGAATGGTAGTAGAATCAAATGACGCCAGGAGCTTCTCCGGCTGTTTAATTATCTTTGTATTTTCTATTACCTGTTTGATTTTTTCTTCCATATCCATAATAAAATCACCCTCTTAAGTCAGGACATATTGTAAAGCCATGCGGGTCAAATAGCAACAGCGGTATGATTATTATCCG
>CAYRJH010000048.1:0-7564 GCA_964424685.1 uncultured Actinomycetota bacterium
AAGCTGCACCCTTTGCAGCACTTGGATTTAATACAACCAGATATTTCATATTGATTATAATAATCTTTATTATTAATAATTAATACACAACTGAAGAATTGCAACTTTTATCTTATCATAAAGTCGCCAAAGCATAAAGCCAATTATGTAAAGAGAATTAGAGCATAGCTGACATTTGCTGCTGTTCCCATGCGTAGAATCTGACTCCCTAATGAAACAATCCTTATTCCTTGTTGTTTAGCTATATCAGCATCGTCCCGGTTAAATCCCCCTTCCGGACCAAAGATTGGGGTAATATCAGTACACAGTGTAAAAACTGTAAGTAAACCTTAAGAAATGTATCCTGTTTTACTTAGCTTAAGGGGCAAAAATTAATTGGAGTTAGCCTGTAAGCCGAGTTCTGTAGTGTCTACGATATAAATTATAAACACCGGTAGCCATCCATCTTGGATAAATATTACTATTTATCTCGAGCGGCCTAACCCGGAAGAAGGCGGGCCACCTTATCCTTCCCTATTTGGCCTTTCTCCGGATGCGGTTTACCAGGCCAGCCTGTCACCAGGCTGCCGGTGGGCTCTTACCCCACCATTTCACCCTTACCGGAATAAAATCCCGGCGGTATATTTTCTGTTGCACTGGCGCTGGGACCAGCTTTTACACTGACCCCGCTGGGAGTTACCCAGCATCCTGCCCTGCGGAGCTCGGACTTTCCTCACAAACTATAAGTTTGCGCGACTACCCGGCTAACCCCGTTTATATATTACATACATTGATTGAAAAATCAATACCTGCCCATATCCTGATTTTTATATGATAAAAAAGCGCTGCTCTTCTAATGCCTGCCAATGCCGGGCAGCCTTATACGCTGCTCAGCCAGGGGGAAAAATAGAAAATCCTTTATTATAGAACGCTTTTTATATTAGTGAATCGTGATGGCTGAATCAACTACTAATCACCGGCATATCAGTATGTGAGCCCGTACCCGTATTCAAACAGAGGATTATAGATATCATTGCCTACCTTCATATTTACCTGATCCATAGTCTTTGGCCAGGAACATGAAAGTTTGCCATTAGGTTTATAGTCCCCAAATAAAATGTCTGCTATACCCTGCCCTTCCGTTCCCGGCAGCCAGGCGGCAATGACGGCATCCATTTTGGGTAACTCTGATTCAATTATAAGGGGCCTGCCTGAAAGAATAATTACTACTACAGGGATCCCGGCTTTTTTAAGATTATCTATAATAGAGATGTCCTCTCCGGTAAGTTCAAGATTATCTCTATCACCTATGAATTCAGCATAGGGATCCTCTCCAATGACAGCAATCCCGATTTCTGCATTTACTGCATCTGCGCCATTTGAAGAAAAACTCACTTTTGTGGCTGGTGAAACTGTTTGCTGGATAGCTTTTAAGATAGTGGTACCATGCGTAATGTCGCCGCACTTTCCCTGCCATGCAATGGTCCAGCCGCCGCACTGACTCCCTATATCGTCTGCTTTTCTACCGGCAATATGTATATGCTTTAAATCCTTAGACAGCGGGAGCAGGTTATTATCGTTTTTTAGTAAAACCAGAGATTCCCGTACACACTGACGGGCGACTTTACGATGTTCCTCTGAGCCTATCTTTTGAGTCAGTTTACTGTCTGTGAAAGGATTGTCAAATAATCCCATTAGATACTTAATACGGAGAATACGCGTAACTGCATCATCAATCCGGGAAACAGGTATTTCGCCTTCTTCTACCAGGCTTTTCAACCTGAAATAAAAACTTTCATATATTTCAGAAACCATGACGATGTCAATCCCTGCATTTACGGCAGCCAGGACCTTGTCTTTGTAATTACCGACCAGGTCATCAATACCTTTCCAGTCGGAGACTACAATACCATTAAAGCCCAGCTCATTCTTTAATACATCTGTGATGAGATATTTATTAGCATGGCATCTTTCTCCTTTCCAGCTGCTATAGGAGATCATTATTGACCCCACGCCTGCTTTTATAGATTGTATATAACCTGGTAAATGGATACTTCTTAATTCTTTTTCGTCTACTCCGGTATCGCCACGGTCTATGCCTTCAGTTGTTGCACCATCTCCCAGGTAGTGCTTTGCGCAGGCCAGTACAGAGGTGCCATCAGCCAGGTCTTTTCCCTGATATCCTTTTATTGCCGCTTCGCCCATAATTTTTACCAGTTCCGGTGTTTCGTCGAAACCCTCATAAGTCCTGCCCCACCTGATATTCCGTGGGACTGCCATACAGGGAGCAAAAGTCCAATTCAACCCGGTGCCCCTGACTTCTTTTGATGTAATTCTTGCTGCTTCCTCAACTAACCCCGGATTCCGGGTACACCCAAGGCCGATATTATGCGGAAAAATTGTTGCGCCCTTTAAATTGCCATGACCATGTACCGCATCAACGCCATAAAGTAACGGGATCTTCAAGCGGGTTTTAAGGGCAATTGACTGGTATCTGTAATACATATCAGCCCATGTTTCTGGATCGTTTTTAACAGGTGCGGAGCCGCCTGAATTTAGAAGCGAACCCAGGTAGTAATTCTTAATGTCGTCTTTATAGGTTAAGTACCTGTGTTCAACCTGGGTCATCTGCCCCACTTTTTCATCAAGAGTCATCCGGGACAGCAGCTCTTTTACCTTTTCTTCAATTCCCTTTTGTATTAAGGTGCCGGAGCTATTTTTACTATTACCTGAAGTTTCCATAATATATAATATAATAGTCTATATTTCAATTATAATATCTATAAACTTTATATTTATTACTATTATGTATATATTATATAATAAAATTATTGATAATAACATTATTAATTTATTTTTCCAAAATTTATCTTTGACTCTCCGTCATATGTGAGTTCTTTTTTATTCAATGCATCATTTGCCAGTCTATCGGCCTCTGTGTTTTGCTCTCTCGGTATAAGTCTTAAATCTACAAGGCCGTACTTTCCCAATTTTTGAGACACTTCAAGGTATATTTCTAAAATATTTTTATCTTTTATCTTCCATAGCTTTTTAACCTGATTATTAAGAAGTTTGCTATCCGTATGAAGGATAATTTTTTTACATTTATATTTCTCTGCCATATCAAGAGCTCTGCTAAAAGCCATGTATTCAGCCATGTTATTGGTATATTGGCCAATATACTCGCTTAATTCTTCAAGTTTTTTATCTTTGTCATCATACAATACCGCGCCAACCGCAGAAGGGCCGGGGTTCCCTCTTGAACCACCATCAAAATATACTTTTAAATACTCGTAAGTATTTTCCGCCATTTAAGATTCCAGTTCCTTTTTTATATCATCTATTTCATTTCTATAGATCACAGCCATTCTCCCGCATAAAGGGCAGCGATAGATTTTATCTATATCTTCTATTTCTTCAGCTGCAATTGTAGGAATCTGCATATTGCACACATTACAAAAATTATCTTTCAGCACGACTACGGCAATCCCGCCTTTTTTATCTTTAAGTTCCTTATATTTTTTTAAATAATCACCGGGTATCCTTAAAGTAACGCTTTCCCTTCTTTTTTTTAATCCTTCTACTATATTTTTTAGAACTTCTATCTTCTCACTTACCTCGTTTTTTATCCGGTTAACATTGGCCTCTGCTTTATCCCTTTCTTCCTGAGCCAGTTTTACTTTGCCTAATTTTTCTTCCATTTCAATCATAATCTCTAATATCCGGTCTTCCATTTCCGAATTCTTTTGTTTTAATATTCTTATTTCCTCCTGGTAATTTTCCAGTTCCTTTGCGCTGGTAATAGTGCCGCTGAATAATTTATTATCATTGGTCTTTATCTTTTCATTCTGCAGCTCAACAGTGTCTTCCAGCTTCTTACGGCTGCTCTCGAGCTCGGCATATTCACGATTTATCTTATCAAAATCATCCTTAACTCTATCAAATTTCTCCCCGGCAGAAGTCAATTCCTTATTATTTTTAGCCTCTTCTATCTCGGAGAGCCTTGCAGAAATTGCATTTTCTATTAACTGTAATTCAACCAGATCTGCTACATTAAACTTTACTTCATTCAAACCTTATACCTCCAGGACCCGAATCCCAATTTACTTTTCAGTATATCAACTTTTATCTTATTTTCCTTAAAAAAATCCTCCAGTTTGCCGGAAATACCGTTTATGGCCAGTTTTTCACTGTTTCCGTGCCCCACAGCAATGATTATTTTACCGCTCTCCGCAATCTGAAGAGCATTATGGTAGCCAATCTCACCAACCACGACGACGTCGCAGTCTATGCCCGCCAGCTTACCGGTAAGCAAATTAGCGCTGCCGCATACTGCTGCTACTCTGCTGATTTTTTTATCTTTTATACTTAAATCTTCTCTAGCTATCCATTCAAAACCGTCAATTTCAAGTCTTTTTTTAATATCACCGGCAAAATCCTTAAAAAGTCTGGACCTGGATAACTTTCCCGATCTGCCAATCCCGGCTTCTTCAAACTTATTTTCAATTTTATATATATCGTATGCAGGTTCCTCGTAAGGATGAGCTTTTAAGGCTGCTTCAACCAGGCTATTAAGATCTTTTTCATTTACGATGCATTCAATTCTTACCTCATCGACAAAATTTATACTGCCAATTTTACCTGTATAAGGTTTTGAGTTTGCCCCGGGAATAAAAGTGCCCTTCCCTTCTACATTAAAGGTGCAGCATGAATAATTCCGCCATTTGCCCCCGCCCTGGCTGCATATTGCTTTTCTTATTTTTTCTTCCGATCCGCGGGGGGCAAAAATAACAAATTTATACCACTGCTCATACTGCTGTTCAATTATTTCTACACCGGTTAAGCCCAGAGCATGAGCAAATAAATCATTTAATCCCCCTGCCATTGCATCATAATTGGTGTGGGCACAGTATACCGCTATTTTATTTTCTATCAGTTTTAGAATTTTCTTCTCAATAACTCCTGAGCTTAAAATAGTATCCATAGAATTAAATATCAGCGGATGATGGGCTACTATCAAATCAGAGTTGAGATTAATCGCTTCATTGGCTGCCCCGCTGGTTAAATCCAGGGCTACAAGAATTTTTCTTATATTACTATCCAGATTACCGATTTGAAGACCTGCCTTATCCCAGCTTAAGGCAAGGTTTTTGTTAAAGATCTTATCCAGGCATAAAGCAAGCTCTTCAAGTATCATATTATCCAGTTTAAATTGTATTATTGGTACAAATATTATAATATTTATGGTGAAATAAAAGAAATACTTTATGCTATTTTTCTATTTTTAAAGGAGAAAGATGGATCTACTTGATAATGAAAAAAAAGTCCTCGAAAGAATACCCGAAAAAATGTTAAAAATTCTTTATGAATTTCCCGGACAGTTTAGAAAAGCAGAGAAAATAGTAAGCAGATTGAATTTTACTTTTAATAAAAAATTTAAAAATGTCCTTATCATTGGAGTAGGCAGTTCGACCAATACAGCATATAGACTGATAAATTCAATAGATATAGATAAAGTAAATATTCCTGTTTTTATCTGTTCAAGACCCACAATCCCTTCCTGGGTAAATGAAGACACCCTGGTTGTCGCCGTAACTCACAGCGGAGATTCGATTGAAATCATTGAAGCAGTGGAAAAAGTCCTTGAATTGAACGCAAATGTAGTTGCTATTACTACCGGCGGCAGATTAAAAGAAAAAGCGATCTCCCACAGTAATATGATACTTCTTGAATACGAGGCAGACATTATTTCCCGTATGGCAGTAGGGTATATTTATGTATTCATTACAAGCATATTAAATAAATCAGGCGCAATTGAAATCTGCAGTGATAGAGAGGAATGTTTTCTGGGGATTGATTGGAGTGAGGTTGAAAGCGCCTTATCTATTTTATCAAAAGAACTGAGCCCTGATATAAAAATCTCTAATAATATTGCCAAAAGGACTGCCATTAATCTTTTCGGTAATGTTCCTGTCATATATGGAAGCAATATGCTAACCGGTGCAGTTGCATATCGATTGAAAACTCTGATTTGCCTTAACAGTAATAACCTTGCACATTTCAACACCATCCCGGAGCTCGATCATGATGAAATAGCGGCATGGGGAATGAAACATGAATTAAGGAATAGATTTTTTGTACTTTTTATCACCGATAAAGATTCAAAAGAAGAAACATCGAAAAGAGTAGAAATACTAAAGGGAATCCTGATGGAGAAAAGAATTAGCTTTGAAGAAATCATCCTGGAAGGTCCAAACGATGCTGTAAAAGTTTTTTCCGGTATTCTACTTGCGGATTGGATCAGTGTATATATGGCAGTACTTAACGGAGTAGATCCCACTTCCTCAAAACTGCTTGACTTAATGAAGGCGCGCTTTGAAAGAGTAAGTACTTATTATAAGAATGAGAAAGAAAAAGAGCCGGTAAATTAATACTTATTTAATCTGGTGGGCCCACCAGGACTTGAACCTGGGACCTCCGCATTATGAGTGCGCTGCTCTAACCAACTGAGCTATGGGCCCTTTCTCTTATAAGGGAAATTCCTTATAAGACAATTGGATATATTAGTAAAAATCATCAAATAAGTCAATTGACTTCCGTTTAGATTTTTATGTAGCAAACAGGCTAACTTGCAATTTTATATGTTTTCATTTAATGATATTGGCATTAAATTACTGCTTTGTCTAAAGAATCGTATTTGCCGCATAAAAAATATCTAAAACCTGGTTTTAATAAAAATTTATTTTAACTACTCCAGATATCATTTCAAAATCTCTGTCATTATGGAGAAGATAAAGATTATTTTCTATGCAGATCTGAACAATAATACAATCAATCGTACCGGAAATATTCAAACCTTTCTTTTTACAGTAAAAATATATTTTAGCTGCCTCTGCATATGATTCTTTTCCTTTTTTTAGATTAAAGAATCTCTGGGTATCCAGATACTTCTTTAATAAATTAAAATCTTTTTCTGTTCTGGCTCCCTGAAGTAATTCCTGGTAAATGTAGAAATTTATTCCAAAAGGGATATTCAGGTTCAATATTTCATCAAATTTTTTTGTCTTTTCATTTTTATTTCCAGCCAGATAGTCAATTAGTACAGAAGTATCCACCAGAACCATAGCTATCTTCCTATTCTTAACTTTTTATAGTCATAATCTCGTTTAAATTTAATTTTTCCTTTTATTTCCCCAGGATTCAGTCTTCTATTATTTTCTACAAATTCTTTCAAGGCTAAATTTACCAGTTCTTTTTTAGTAGAAACACTCGTATAACTGAATGCTTCTTTTACCAATTTATCATCCAGGTTTATATTTGTGCGCATAGCTATACACCTCCATATACACCAAATATACCTGGAATATAGCATATTTTTCTTAAATAAACAACAAAAAACCTACCTTCATATCATCTGCTTCTGCTTAAAGCTAAAGTACCCGCTTTCTGCAACAATTATATGATCAAGGACATTGATACCCAGGATATTAAAAGATTTGCATAGCCTATCGGTAATTTCTATATCATCGTTTGAGGGTTCGGGGTCCCCTGAAGGGTGATTGTGTATAAATATAACAGATGCCGC
>CAYRJH010000049.1:0-6808 GCA_964424685.1 uncultured Actinomycetota bacterium
AAAATCAAACATTTTATAAGGAGGAGCAATGCCGTTAGTACCAATGAAACAAGTATTAGATGAAGCTATAAAGGGTGATTATGGAGTAGGGGCTTACAACGTTAATAATATGGAGCAGATCCAGGGCATAATGAGGGCTGCAAGCGAAACAGGATCACCTGTGATAATCCAGGCGAGCAGGGGAGCTTTAAAATATACCAATATGGCTTATATAAAATATCTTGCCGCAGCTGCAGTAGAGGATAATCCCGGTATACCCATTGTATTGCATCTTGATCACGGTAACAGTCTTGAAACCTGCAAGGAGGCTATAGAACTGGGCTTTACCTCTGTTATGATTGACGGATCGTTGAAGGAGGACTCAAAGACTCCCACCACTTTTGAAGAAAATGTTTCCGTAACCAGAGATGTTGTTGAGTACGCTCATAAGTTTGGCGTATCTGTTGAGGGTGAACTTGGAACACTCGGAGGCATAGAAGATGGTGTCGGTTCAGGAAAAGTAATGCTGACCGATCCCGATGAAGCGGCAAAGTTTGTAAAACTTACCGGCCTTGATGCACTTGCCCTTGCCATAGGGACAAGCCATGGAGCATATAAGTTTAAAGCAGAACCAAAACTGGCAATGGATATTATAAATGAAGTAGTAAGAAAGGTTCCCGGAGTACCGCTGGTTATGCACGGCTCATCTTCCGTTCCGCAGGAGCTTATTGAAGTTATAAATAATTATGGTGGTAAGCTTGAAAAAACAATGGGAGTCCCGATAGAGAGCATTAAGGAAGCCATAAAAAGAGGAATCAGGAAAATTAACGTTGATACTGATGGAAGACTGGCTATGACAGGTGCTATAAGAAAATACTTAAGCGAGCATCTTGATGCTTTCGACCCAAGGTCCTATTTCGGTGCCGCAAGGGAAGCAGTATACCAATCGGTTAAGGGTAAAATGATTGACTTTGGGACTGCCGGACATGCGGGCGATTACACACTATTAACACTTGAAGACATGAAAGCAGTATATAAATAATATCCGGATATCCAGGTTTAATAAATATTATTTCCTAAAAAATATTTGACAAATACCAGCATACTGGTATTATTTTCTCAAGAAAATTAAACAGTTTTCTGTCCGTATAGAGAAATACAGGCAGAAATTAAAGGTAAAGAAGCCTTTTTAAAACAGAGATGTTTTAAGGAGGCTTTTGTTTTTGGGAAAATTTTTATTTTGTTTTAAATAATTGTTAAAATTGGAAATATTTAAATAAACGAATGGATTTTGCGGTATGAATATATTTAAGAAAAATACAAAAGAATATTTTTCAAGGTTTAAAATTCCGTCAGGTTGTGCCATTTTTGGGGCTATAAACGAATCAGGAGAAAGGTTCAGCGGCGGAATGGTAATGGAAGGGATTTCAGTCATGCATGAGAGATCCAATGGCCTGGGCGGAGGTTTTGCAGCTTACGGTATTTACCCCCAGTTTGCCCGGGACTGGGTGTTCCATATATTTTATGATGATATTGAGGCAAAAAAACAAGCCGAAAGAGAAATTGCATTAAACTTTAAGGTGCTGTTAAGTGAGGAAATTCCCACCAGAAAGGTATCCCGGATCACAAATCCTCCCTTAATATACAGGTATTTTTTAAAACTAAAAGAAAACTTTAACGATCAAAGAAGAAACGAAGCAGGTTCTGATGAAATCAGCAGCCAGGCTGCAGCCGGAAGAGAAGAAAATAGTATTGTTAATTTTGTTATGCGCATAAATAGGGATATTTGCGGAGCTTATATAATTTCCAGCGGGAAAAATATGGGGATTTTTAAGGGAGTAGGATTTCCGGAAGATATCGGATGGTTCTTCAGGCTGGATGAATATAAGGGTTATCTGTGGACTTCTCACGGCAGGTTTCCTACAAACAGTGCCGGGTGGTGGGGAGGAGCTCATCCTTTCGGGCTTTTAGACTGGTCAATCGTACACAATGGGGAGATCTCATCATATGGGACCAATAAAAGATTTGTAAGGAGCTTTGGTTATGAATGTTCGCTTTCCACTGATACCGAAGTTATTACTTATTTACTTGACTTTATCGTCAGGAAGCAAAAAATCGATATTGAAATGGTACATTTGATTTTGGCTCCGCCTCTCTGGGAAGAGATAGAAAGGATGACCGGGGATAATAGAGAGTCATTAAGAGCCTTAAGAATACTGTATGGAAATGCGCTGCTCAACGGTCCTTTTAGCATAATAGTTGGAAATGGCAATTATATATATGCCCTGAATGACAGGATAAAGCTAAGGCCCCTGGTAGCAGCCAGGAAGGGTGAATACCTTTTTGTTTCCAGCGAGGAAGCTGCCATCAGGAAAGTATGCCCTTCGCCTGACAGAATATGGCAGCCGGATGGCGGCGAGCCTGTAATCGGGAGAATAAAGGAAAAAGAGAAAAATATCAGTAAAGAATTAGATAAAAGGAACAGCATAAAAAGCGGTAAATATAGAAAGAAAAGTAAAAAACTTCCGATGCCGGATAGTTTTACAGTATATAAAAATAAGATCCCGGGTGATTAAAAATGGCTTTAAAATTAAATCAACCTGAATTTGAAATAGAAAGAGATACAGATAAATGTATATCCTGCCAGGTATGTGTAAGGCAGTGTTCCAATGATGTTCATGAATATGACAGTGAACAGGATGTAATATATAGTGACAGTATTAAGTGCGTGGGCTGCCACAGATGTGAAAGTCTATGTCCGACCAGTGCTTTAAAAATCAAAGAAGTAAAATCCCAGTTCAGGACCAATTATAACTGGACGGCGGAACACTTAAGGAATATTTATAAGCAGGCTGATTCCGGCGGAGTAATTCTTACCGGGATGGGATGTGATAAGCCATATGCCGTTTACTGGGACCGGATTCTTTTTAATGCTTCACAGGTTACAAATCCTCCAATAGACCCTTTGAGGGAGCCAATGGAGATAAAAACATTTATAGGAAGAAAGCCTGATAATCCCGTATTTGAGATAACGGGAGATCCGTGCGCCAGAGGTGTAAAACTAAAGACAGAATTATATCCGCAGCTGGAGCTTTCCACGCCTATAATGTTTTCAGCCATGTCGTATGGTTCTATCAGCCTGAACGCCTGCAAATCGCTTGCTGCTGCTGCTTCTGAATTCGGTACCTATTACAATACCGGTGAAGGAGGCTTGCATAAAGACCTTTATAAATATTCAATGAATACTATTGTTCAGGTTGCTTCGGGAAGATTTGGAGTGGATGTGGATTACCTGGAAAAAGGTTCAGCTGTGGAAATTAAAATTGGCCAGGGAGCAAAACCCGGAATCGGGGGCCATCTTCCGGGGGAAAAAGTAACCGGAGACATATCGGATACCAGGATGATCCCTGAAGGAACAGATGCCATATCTCCAGCTCCTCATCATGACATTTACTCCATAGAAGACCTCGCTCAATTGATTTACGCATTAAAGGAGGCTACTGACTGGTCAAAACCCGTAGGAGTAAAAGTGTCGGCAGTTCATAATATTGCGCCCATTGCAAGCGGTATTGTAAGAGCAGGGGCTGATTTTGTAAGTATAGATGGATTGAGAGGCGGTACGGGAGCGGCTCCACAGGTTATAAGGGATAATGTAGGCATACCCATAGAGCTTGCTATCGCTTCGGTTGACGAGAGGTTGAGGGAGGAAGGAATAAGGCATAGAGCTTCTATAATCGCTGCTGGAAGCATACGCTCAAGCGCAGATGTTGTAAAAGCAATAGCACTTGGTGCCGATGCAGTGTATATAGGAACTGCTGCACTGGTCGCCATGGGCTGTCATCTGTGTCAGAAGTGTTATACGGGGAAGTGTAACTGGGGAATTGCCACACAGGACCCTTATCTTATGAGGAGGTTAAATCCGGAGATTGGAACAAGAAGGCTTTTAAACCTTCTTAGGGGCTGGTCGCTGGAAATAAAGGAAATGCTGGGCGGAGCGGGTATTAACGCCATTGAAAGCCTTAAGGGGAATAGAGAGCATTTAAGAGGTGTTGGATTAAGCGAGAGGGAACTTGCAATTCTCGGGATAAAACATGCGGGAGAGGCCTGGTGATAATAAGATGAAAAAAATTTATATTCAGGAAGAATACTGCATAGGCTGCAGGTTGTGTGAAATATACTGTCAGGTAAAGCATTCTAAAAGCAAAAAAATTATAAAAGCTTTCAGGGAAGAAAAACATGATATCCTTTCACGGGTTCTGGTGGAAGAAATCGGATATAACTCATTTGCCATACAGTGCAGACACTGTGAAGACGCTCCATGTGTTGATGCCTGCATATCTGGAGCCATGCAGAAGAATAAAAATACAGGCGTTGTCATATGTGACGGGGATAAATGCGTTGGGTGCTGGAGCTGTATAATGGTTTGTCCATACGGGGTTATAAGAAGAGATGTTTCCAGTAGAAAAGTGGCTTCGAAATGTGATTTATGTGTTGATGAGGATATACCGGAATGTGTTAAAAACTGTCCCAATGAAGCTTTAAAATTTGTTGAAAAGGATAAAAATAAAGAAATTCAGGTGAAAACTACAGATGGAAGTCAAAAATTACATTAATAGAACCAGTGAAATAACAGATTATGCCATTATAGGCAATTCAGCTGCGGGTCTTGCTGCTGCCGAAAGCATAAGAGAATTGGATAAAACAGGAAAAATTTCGATATTGTCTGAGGAAGACTGCAGGAATTATTCAAAACCTCTGATAACTTATTTAATGGAGGGTACCGTAAGCCTTGATAAAATTCATTTTAAGAGCAAAAATTTTTACAGGGACAACAATATAGATATCCGGTTAAATACAAGAGTAAAATCTATTGATATAAATAAGATGTCCCTGACCTGCGGTGACGGCGGAAGATACAGATTTAAAAAGCTCCTAATTTCAAGCGGCGGGAAACCAATTATTCCTGAAATCAAAGCTGTTTGTACTTGTATAAATAATAATTGCAAAAGCAGCAAAAGCAATTCTTTTTGTTCTGTAAATAGTAAAAATTACAAAGATATTGAAGGAATTTTCACCCTGGCTACTCTGAGCGATGCTTTAAAGATTAAAAATTTTATTAAGAAAAATAATATAAGAGAGGTCTCCATACTCGGCGGGGGATTGATAGGATTAAAATCAGCCGAGGCATTCTTAGAAATGGGTATGAGCATTAATATAATCGAGCTTGCAGACAGGATTCTTGCGGCGACATTTGATGAGCAGGCTTCAGGTATCATTGAAAAGAAGATAATAAGTAAAGGCAGCAATATTTATAAAAATAATACCATTGAAGAGATCCATGTTACAGGCAAAAAGATTTCCGGCTGCGGATTAAAAGATGGGAGAAAGATAGAATGCAGCCTGCTTATAATAGCCATTGGAGTTACTCCTGATACAGGTTTTATTAAAAATGGTGCGCTTAAAGTAAATAGAGGAATTGTCGTAGACAAATATATGCGTACATCAGCTAAAAATATATATGCCGCCGGGGATGTAGCGGAAGCCCGGGATATTTTACTCGGAGAGAAAAGGTGTATTGCTATCTGGCCACTTGCTGTAAGACAGGGCTCTGTGGCGGGAATCAATATGGCCGGAGGAGATAAAAAATATAACGGCGGATTTTTTATGAATTCGGTTGAAATATTGGATATTCCTACTATATCTATGGGTATGACCAATATCACAGAGGAAAAGGGGAAAAATATTGAAATACTTAAAGATTTCAATCCTGGAAAAAACACATACAAGAAGGTGGTAATAAGGGATAAAAAAATAATCGGAGTAATAATGGCCGGGAATATAGAAAGAGCGGGAATTTATGCCGGGCTTATTCAGAATGAAATAGATATAAGCAGTGTAAAGGATAATATATTACGGGAGGATTTTGGAATAGTCAATTTACCGGTCGATTATAAAAAGCACCTTGTTTCGGGAGAGGGGATAGAAATATGAAGTTATTAATTGACGCATGTAATCTCGGATATAAAGAATTGAATTTAAAGGTAAGAAAATTTTTAAAAAATGATGGTAATAATAAAGAAATAGTCATACAAAATGTGCTGGGACAGAGATATATTGGTGACGGACTTAAAGGCAGTGCAAGGATAAATATATACGGAACGCCCGGCAACGATCTCGGAGCTTTCATGGACGGACCCGTAATTGAAGTTTTTGGCAATAGCCAGGATGGTATTGGAAATACAATGAATTCGGGGAAGATTATAGTTCACGGAGATTCGGGAGATATTCCCGGTTATTCAATGAGAGGCGGCGAAATATATGTGGAAAAGAATATCGGATTTAGAGGCGGTATTCATATGAAATCATATCAGGAAAAAGTACCGGTTGTGGTGATCGGCGGGAGTGCCGGTGATTTTTTAGGAGAATATATGGCCGGGGGCATCATCATTATTCTTGGTTTATACAGGAAAGAAAGGGAAATCTTTCCATTTGAAACAGATCAGGATATTGTCGGAAATTATATGGGAACCGGAATGCATGGAGGGAAAATATATATAAGAGGAAGCGTAGAAGATTATAAGCTGGGAAAAGAAGTAAAAAAGGTCGAGCTGGATATTGATGATATAAATCTTTTAAATAAATATATTAAGAATTATTGCAATTTCTTCAATCCAGGCAATATGAATATATCCATTGATAGTTTTTTAAAATTGATCCCACATTCCCACCGTCCATATGGGAAGTTATATGCTTACTGATATAAATCTTTATAAACTGACCCCCGGAATAAAAAGTTTGGGTAAACCTGCAAATTACCATATTAATTAAA
>CAYRJH010000050.1:0-6777 GCA_964424685.1 uncultured Actinomycetota bacterium
ATAAAAGAAGCAAAAACTATTATGAATGTTTCTATCGCTTATAGTATATTTATTACAATCATTTTTGGTTTATTCTTTATATTGTTCCCCAGGCAAATATTAAATATTTTCACAAACGATAAGCTCATCATTGAAAAAGCGGTATTTTTCCTTATTATTACTTCTTTTATTCTCTTTCCCAAGTCCATTAATGCAGTTGTTGGAAATGGGATCAGGGGAACAGGAGACACAAAGTGGATGCTTTATACACAATTGTTTGGTGCCGGTTTTATTATTGTTACTTCATATGTTTTAATATTTTTGTTAAAAGTTGGTATTATAGGCATTTATATTGCATTGTTCTCAGATGAATTGATACGATCTATATTGAATTTGGCACATTTTTATAGAATGAAAAACAAACCAGCTGTAATTTAATCCCTCTTATCGCTTTTTAAGGATTTGATGAATTCTTTTATTTAAATAAGCAGATTATGAGTTGCTGTATTTCTTTACTCATTCAATTGCTTATTTTAAATTAACTAACAGCATTTTTTTAATATCCGTACTTTTTAAAATTCATTTATGGATTGCAATCCCAAAACAATCCTCCGCAGCTTCCATAATGCTTTCAGAAAATGTGGGATGTACATGGACCGTAGAAGCAATGTCATCCACCAGTAATTCCCCTTTCATCGCCACGGCTACTTCATGTATAAGGTCTGAAACTCCCGGTCCTACCATCTGGCCCCCGAGAATCTCTCCGGTCTCACTATCTGTAACAATTTTTATAAAACCTTCTGTTTCACCCTCAATATAGGCTCTGCTGCTGGAACTAAACGGAAACAGGCCTGTGCATATCTTTATGTTTTTTTCCTTTGCCTGATGTTCGGTTAATCCAACCGTGCCGATTTCGGGAGATGTAAATACCGCCCTGGGTATAACTCTATAGCTTATTTCTTTTTCTTTACCCGCTATATTCTCTGCGGCTATTTTACCTTCTTTAGTAGCTACATGCGTAAGCTGGAAACCGCCTGTTACATCACCAACGGCATATATTCCATCAACATTTGTCTTAAGATGCAGATCCACTTTTATATTACCCCTGTTTTCCACTTCTACTCCTGCCCTCTCAAGGCCGATGCCTGAAGAATTTGGTTTTCTCCCCACCGAAATAAGTATCTTACCGGCAGATATTTCATGCCCCCCGCTGATAGTACATTTAAAATCTTTACCGCTTTTTTTATAGTTTTCTACTTTCGAGTCTGTAAATATACTAATTCCTTTTTGTTCGAATATCCTATGGATCACTTTTGATATTTCTTCATCTTCTATTGATAATATCCGGGGGAGTATTTCCACTATGGTTACCTTAGAGCCAAAAGATGAGAAAATATTTGCAAACTCGCATCCTATTACGCCCCCGCCTATAATAAGAAGCGATTCCGGCAGCTCCTTAAGGGATAGTATCCCGGCATTATCCATTATTCCGTCTTCTGACAGTTCGAATGGCTCAACATTTGCAGCTGAAGAACCTGTAGCAATAACAATATTTTCCGTTTCGATTTCAATATTCTTACCGTCCGGAGCCTTTACCAGGATTTTACCTTCCCGGGCTATTTCTCCCGTACCTTTTATAAGATTTACATTATTTTTACTGAGATTATTTTCAAGGGCTTTCCTTAAGTTTTCAATTATCCTGTCTTTTCCGTCCATTGCTTTTTTAAAATTAAGTTCAGGTGGCGGCACATCTATTCCAAAAATTCCAGCTTTTCTGATATTGTCCAGAGTCCTGGCCGTATGATAGAGCGCCTTTGTAGGTATGCAGCCGTGATTTAAACAAACTCCTCCCGGATTATCTTTTTCAATAACTACGGCTGACAGCCCAAGTTTAGAGGCTCTAATGGCTGCCGCATACCCTCCTGGCCCGCCTCCAAGTACAGCAAGATCTGTTTTTAAGGCATTCATCGCTTTAGAACTCCTTTCGGGGTATTAAATAAAGATAAAATCATTATATTTCTTTATATGTTAAAATATGCTCAACAATCAATATTTTACAACATTATGGAAATCTTAGAACAAAAAAAATTCTTAATAAATAGTTTACTTGACGACATGATGTCCGTGGACTTTGATAACTCTAGCAAACAGAATAGTATTTTAAGCTTTGACTGTGGTCTTATTCCGTACAAGCAAGCTTATGAGATACAACTTCAAATATTTGAGATAATAAAATCTAAATCCAAACCGGGTGTAATGCTTCTGCTTGAGCATACCCCTGTTATAACAGTAGGGAGCAATAAAAATTTAAGGAACCTCCTGGTAAAGGAAGAGAGGCTGCGCCTGCAGGATATAGAGCTTGTACAATCCAACCGCGGCGGTGATATAACACTGCATGCACCCGGTCAAATTGTCTGTTACACAATTATAAATCTGGCCCTGCTCGAAAAAGATCTGCCGCTTTTTGTTTATAATCTTGAAGAGGTTGCAATAGACGTGCTTAAAAAATTTGAAATATATGCATCAAGGGTAAAAGGGCACAGGGGGGTATTTGTAGATAATCATAAAATCGCATCTATCGGCTTAAGGGCTAAAAAATGGGTCACCCTTCACGGTTTTTCCCTGAATGTAAATAATGACTTAAAATACTTTGATTATATTATAGCCTGCGGCCTTAAGGACTACCCCCAGACTTCAATGAAAAAAATATTAAAAAGACCCGTAAACATTTGCAATGTCAAAGAACAAATAATAAAAAGTTTCGGCAATATTTTTAAAATACCCGTAAAAAAAATTTAAGAAACTATTCTAAGAAATACTATTTGCTTTCCTTATTATTATTACCGTTTTCTTTTTTTAATACTGCATATATTTCCCTTAGTACTTTTAAAGGTTCTTTAAAAAGTCTTTTTGGGAAAAAGGGTATCAATGTCGCAAAAGCTTTCTTCATGTCTACAGTTACTCTGTGCGGTTTTGTAAGGATCCTGTTTATAAAGTCTTCTGCAAAAACGGTCCTTAAGTGACGCCTGTCAATTTCTATTTTTTTATTACAGCTGTCACAAACCACACTCCTCAAGTAATTCCCGATGTAGAATACTGTATGAGGCGATTCTTTGTTGCAGTTTATACAAAAAAGCATTATTTTTGTTTCCTTATCTTTCATCACCTTGAATACCCCCATAAATTTCAAAATTTTAATCAATTAATTTTGATGGATTTTCCAATAGTTCCGCCAGTTCCTTAAGAAATTTTGCTCCTGTTTTTCCATCAATTATCCTGTGGTCGCAGGAAACAGAAAGATTTATAAAAAAACCCTGTTTGATTTCTTCATTTATCACCGCAGGCCCAACATATATTTCCCCTGCGGCAAGTATTGCGGCCTGCGGAGGATTTATTATAGGAGAAAACGACCTTACGCCATACATTCCCAGGTTGGTAACGGTAAAAGTACCGTTAGAAACATCATCAAGGTTGAGTTTTCCTTCCAGCGCTTTGCCAATAAGCTCCATTCTTCTTTTTGCTATATCCTTAATTGACAGCCTGTCGCAGTTAGTAATGGTGGGGACAATCAGTCCATCTTTCAGTGAAACTGCAAGACCAATATTTATATCATCATATATAATGTGGCAGCCGCCGGAAAGAGTTGAATTCAATTCCAGATTATTGCGTAATGCAGACGCAGTTGATTTTAATATAAGGTCAGTATAAGTTATTTTTATATTATGTTTTTTAAATATATTTTCTTCTAACTCCCTTTTAAACTCAATAAGCTTTGTGGCATTAGCTTTAATATTTAAGACTATGTGGGGGATATTTGATTTGGAAAAGCTCATGCGTTCCGCTGTTATTTTTTTAATATCCGAAAGCGTTGTAGAAGATTTTATGGCGATTTCTTTCCCTGGAATTTTTTCTTTTTTTTGCCCGGTTCCTTTTTCCTCATTAAAATAAGCTATTATATCTTTCTTTTCTATTCTTCCGCCTGGCCCAGAACCTGTAATTTTTTCTCGTCTATAATCTATACCCATCTCTCCGGCGGTCCTTCTCGCAAGCGGCGATATCTTAACTCTTTTTATAGATACAGCAGTAGATTCTTTAACCGAAGTAGTTTCTTTAGGAGAGCCCCGTGTTTTAATTCCGGAAGTCTTACCCGGCTCTGCCTCTTTTAATTTATCCGCAGGAATCTCTTCACCTTCTTCGCCGATATAGGCCACTACCCCGGTTACTGTGACTTCTTCTCCTTCGGCTCTTAATATTTTTTTCAGTATACCTGAGTAATATGACTCAACCTCAATGGTAACCTTATCTGTCATAACCTCAAATAATACTTCGCCTGCTTCTACTTTATCCCCTTCTTTTTTATGCCACTTTTCAATCCTTCCGGATTCCATCGTAATTCCCAGTTTAGGCATAATAACTTCGTGCATCTTTTAGTTCCTCCGTAAGAATAAAGTATAGCTGACCTGTTATAAAAATCTATATTTAATTTAATATAATATTAAGTTTTACCCAGAAGACTTAAAATCCCATTTTCAATTCTTTCCACCCCGGGTATCATTTCCTGCTCAAGCACCGGGCTATAGGGGACCGGGCAATTCCTCCCGGTAATCCGGGTTACCGGGGCATCCAGCCAGTCAAATCCTTTCCCGGAAACCTGGGCCGCAACCTCGCCCATAAAGCCGCCAAAAGCCGGTGCTTCTTCCACACATAGAAGCTTGCCTGTTTTTTTAATTGAATCCAATATAATATCGATATCAAGAGGCCTTAATGTCCTTATGTCTATTACTTCACATTCAATACCTCTCTCCTTTGAAAGTTTATCAGCTGCCTCCAATGATTTTTGTACCATATAAGAAGTAGCCGCTATGCTTATATCGGTACCTTCCCTCTTGATGTCACCCTTGCCCAGGGGGATTTCATACATTTCTTCAGGGACATCCTGGATACATTTCTTATTTTTGTAAAGCAGTTTATGTTCTATAAAAATTACGGGATTATTATCATTTATTGATGAAATTAATAGCCCTTTTGCATCATAGGGACATGAGGGCATGACAACCTTCAGACCAGGGATATGGGCAACAAGAGCCTCGAGACTCTGGGAATGCTGGGCCGCGGCACCGGTACCCCCGCCGCCTGCGGTTCTGATCACCATCGGTACCCTTGCTTTTCCGCCAAACATATAACATATTTTTGCTGCCTGGTTAACAATCTGGTCCATGGCTATGGTCATAAAATCTGAAAACATTATTTCAGCTATCGGCCTCATGCCGGTAATTGCACTTCCAACCGCAACTCCGATTATTGCTTCTTCAGAAATAGGAGTATTTCTTACTCTTTCCTTCCCAAATTCTTCAAGCATTCCAACTGTTACACCAAAAGCCCCTCCGTATTCTGCTATATCCTCTCCGATAAGATAGACACTGCTGTCTTTCCTCATTTTTTGCTGCATCGCCTCTCTTATCGCTTCAAGATATGTTAATTCTCTTATCATATAGAATTTTCTCCGCGGTATCTCCGCAATATATAAGTAATATATAAATATAAATATTCCCCTAAGTCCGGATAAAGCCTGGACGAACAAAATCAATTATTTTTTAAGAATATACATCATCTTCAACCTCGGAAGGATCCGGAAATGGGCTGGCATTAGCAAATTTTGCTGCTTTTTTTATCTCATCTATCACTTCTTTTTCCAGCTCTTTATCATCATTATTAGTTAATACCTTACTATCAAGTAAAATTTTTTTATACCTGGTTATGGGGTCTCTTTCCTTCCACGTCTTAACTTCTTCCTTTGTTCTGTAAACCTGGGCATCACTCTTGGAGTGTCCGGTCCACCTGTAAGTCAGGCTCTCAATTAAGACAGGAGCGTTTTCTGCCCTGCATTTGTCAACAAAGTGTGAGACCACATTAAATACCTCTATTAGATCATTGCCATCAATAGTAATTCCGTCTATGCCGTAGGAAAGTTTTCTATCCGATATCTTTCCTATATTAAATGCTTCTTTTACCGGTGTTGACATCCCGTATACATTATTTTCACAGATATAAATCACTGGAAGCTCCCATATGGAAGCTATATTTAAAGAGCTGTGGAATATTCCCTGATTGGCTGCACCGTCTCCAAAAAAACATAGAACGATACGTCCGTTTTTCTTCATCTTGCAGGTAAGAGCCGCGCCTGTTGCAATACCGATACTGCCCCCTACTACTCCGTTTGCCCCAAGGTTTCCTGAACTGACGTCAGCTATATGCATTGAACCGCCCTTGCCTTTACTGTACCCTGTTTTTTTACCCAGAAGCTCTGCCATCATAATATTAAGATCGGCACCCTTTGATATGCAGTGGCCATGCCCTCTGTGGGTTGAGGTTATATAGTCATCACTATTTATGGAATAGATTGCACCGACGGCAGTTGCCTCCTCGCCTGTATACAGATGACAGGTGCCGTGGATCATCCCTCTTATGATAAATTGTTCGGCTTCATTCTCAAAATGCCTTATTTCATACATTTTCTTAAGCATTTTTATCTTTACGACATCTTTTAATCCCGTAAACTTATCCCTTATTTTATGTCCGTCAATATTTACATATTCTTTTTTTTCTTTTAAATCCTTATCCATGATTTATCCCAGTCTATTAATATTTTCAGCCATTTGCTCATCCGTAACCAGTATATTTATCAGCCTGCATTCCTTATCCGCAGAGTTTTTTTATAATATAAATCATAATCAATTTTACCACATCGGTTTTCAAATAATGCGAAGCGCTGCCGTCAAACAATATTCTTATATTTGC
>CAYRJH010000051.1:0-3392 GCA_964424685.1 uncultured Actinomycetota bacterium
TAAGACATTGGAAAATATAAGGGAATTTCTAAAAGTTGATAGCTTGAAGTATTTGTCTATGAATGGTCTGGTAAAGGCTATTGGCGAATCAAAAGAAAAATTTTGTTTTGCATGTTTTAATGGTGAGTACCCGGTAAATGTTCCTGAAAATACCGGATCTGATAAATTTTCAATTGATAAAGAGGAGAAAATATCTTCCAATGCCGGATAAAAATAACATGAAAAACAGTAAAAAATATTCATACAGATCATCAGGTGTAAATATAGATAAAGCTTCGAATGTATTGAGCCAGCTTAAAAAGACAATAACTTCGACCTTCTCGAATAAAGTATTGAGTGACCTGTCTTCTTATTCAGGCCTTTATCAGCCTGACCTGAAAGGTTATAAAAATCCGGTTCTCACCTCTTCAACTGATGGTGTTGGAACAAAAATACTGCTGGCAAAAAAATTAAACCGTTATCAGGATATAGGGCAGGATGCAGTGGCAATGTGTATAAATGATATAATCTGCTGCGGGGCAAAACCCATGTTTTTTCTGGATTACATATCCTGCGTAAAGGTAAATGAAGAAAAAATAAAAACTATAATTGAGTCTATTTCCAGAAGCTGCCATTACTGCGATACTGTTTTAATCGGCGGAGAAATTGCAGAACATCCCGGAATGGGTTCCGGAGACGATATTGATATTGCCGGCTTTGCAGTCGGCATTATAGAGAAAGCAGCAATAATAAATCCGGGACTGGTCAAAGAAGGAGACATAGTGGCCGGAATATCATCTTCAGGCATGCACAGCAATGGATTCTCGCTTATACGGAAATTAATTGATGATAAGAAACCTGACCTTAATAAAATATATGATTGGAGCGGAGGTTTACCGCTGGGAAAATTACTTTTAACTCCCACTAAATTATATTTTAAGATAATAAGCAGAATCATTGAAAATAAAGTAAAAATCCATGGAATTGCGCATATAACAGGTGGAGGATTTTATGAAAATATAAACAGAATAATACCCACAAATATGGATGCTTTAATACAGGAAGGAAGCTGGGAAATACCTGCTATGTTTAAATTTTTTAGTGAACTGGGTAATATTGATAAAAAAGAGATGTTCAGGGTATTTAATATGGGTATTGGCATGGTTATAATTATCAATCCTGATGATTTTAGCAGGGTAAAAAAAATTGCCATAGAAACAGGAGAAAATATCTATAATATAGGCACCGTAATCAGAGGGAACGGAAGAGTAATAATAAAGGGGAGCTAAATTAAATATGAGAAAAAGGATAGCGGTATTTGTCTCGGGTTTTGGTTCGAATCTTCAGGCTCTTATAGATTATAGCAAAAGCAATGATTTACACGGCGATATTGTCCTGGTATTTTCTAACAATAAAGATGCATATGCCTTAAAAAGGGCAAAGGAAAATAAAATTAAAGCAGTTTTTATGGATCCTTCGGCATGCGGCACCAGGAAGCAGTATGATATGAAGATTATAGAACTTCTGGAAGAAGAAAAAATAGACCTCGTGGTTTTAGCCGGTTATATGTTTATATTAAGCCATGAATTTGTTTGTAAGTTTAAGAACAAAATCTTGAATATCCATCCTGCGCTTCTTCCTTCATTTAAAGGCGCCCATGGCATAAAGGATGCCTTTGAGTATGGTGTCAGAGTAACAGGAGTCACGGTACATTTTGCAGAGGAGGCCCTTGACAGCGGGCCGATAATACTTCAGGAAGCATTGAGTATTGGCCAGGACGAAAGTCTGGAAGGGTTGGAGGAAAAAATACACAGAATAGAACACAGGATTTATCCGCTGGCGGTAAAGTATTTTTGTGAAGATAAATTAAAAATAGACGGAAGAAAAGTAAAAATTTTAAATAAGAATGATTCAAAATAAGGGAGAAAGATGAACGTAAGAATTAAAAGAGCTTTAATCAGTGTATCAAATAAGGAAGGTATCGTGGATTTTGCAAAGGCACTTCAGGATGCAGGAGTAGAAATTATTTCAACCGGGGGGACTTTCAGA
The DNA here is from genome assembly GCA_964424685.1 of uncultured Actinomycetota bacterium. Lineage (GTDB taxonomy): Bacteria > Actinomycetota > Humimicrobiia > Humimicrobiales > Humimicrobiaceae > JAQVEM01. Next base: position 2,029 of record CAYRJH010000051.1, read on the forward strand.
AAATTAGAAGAAGAAGGGATAAAAGTAAAGAAAGTAGAAGAATTTACCGGTTTTCCTGAAATGCTGAATGGCAGGGTAAAGACTCTGCATCCATATATTCATGGAGGAATACTGGCTGACAGGACTAATGAAAAACATATGAGTGAAATTACTGCCTCGGGAATAAATTTAATAGATATGGTGGTGGTAAATTTATATCCATTTAAAGAAACAATATCAAAGAGTGATGTCACCCTGGAGGAAGCTATAGAAAATATTGACATTGGCGGGCCAACTATGATCAGAAGCGCCGCTAAAAATTATAAGGGGGTGGCTGTAGTCGTTGATCCTGAAGACTACAAGAAGATACAGGAAGAACTTGGGGAGAGCGGTGGTTTTATCAGCTCCGGTACACTGTTCAGACTGGCTGTTAAAGCTTTCCAGCATACCTGTGAATATGACAGTATCGTTTTCAACTACCTTAAAGGTAAGATAGGAGATTTTGGCAGTTCAGATATATCAGTAAGGGATTATCTCAACGTGGATTGTGGAGGCCCGGCCGGTGAAAATGAAGATAATTTCAGGGGAGCTAATGGTGATTTTAAAGATAGCCTTAACTTTGACCTGGTAAAAATACAAAATCTAAGATATGGCGAGAATCCGCATCAAAAAGCTTCCTATTATAAATATAAAGACAGCAGCCAGGAGAATTTTACTGGTGCCAGTCAACTTCAGGGCAAAGAATTATCATATAATAATATTATGGATGGCAATGCTGCCTTTGGTATCGTAAGGGAATTTTCTGTCCCCTGTGTTGCGGTGATAAAACATAATAATCCATGCGGCGCCGCTGTGGGAAATACAGTCGAAGAAGCTTACATGAAAGCATATCAGTGCGATCCTGTTTCAGCTTTCGGCAGCGTTGTTGCCAGTAATGTTAAATGGTCAGGGGAAGCGGCAAGATTTATGCTTGATAAATATGTAGAAGTAATTATTGCTCCTGATTTTGATGCTGAGGCTCTTGAAATACTGGCTGAAAAACAAAATTTAAGGGTACTCAAAATAGATTTTAAATTAGACAATTATTTAAGTAAATTAAACTCGGATAATTTTAAGCTGGAAAAAGTAGATATTAAAAGTGTTGACGGCGGGATGTTGCTCCAGGATCTGGACGAAGGTATGGATAATCGAGCGAATATGAAAGTAGTTACAGAAATAGAACCCGACAGCGGCCTCTGGGACGACCTGTTATTTGGATGGCAGATAGCAAAGAACGTTAAATCCAATGCGATAGTACTGGCCGCCGGCGGCAGCACAGTAGGAATAGGGGCCGGGCAGATGAGCAGGATTGATGCGGCGGAAATAGCTATTAAAAAATCAAATGG
>CAYRJH010000051.1:3492-6503 GCA_964424685.1 uncultured Actinomycetota bacterium
CCCTCCACTGAAGGATTATTTCAGGGAGGGTTTTTAAAAATAACCTTTTTAAAATCTACTGGATGGTAGAAGTTGTATCAAATTCCGGTGACTGTTTTGTTATAAGTCCTTTACCGGAAGCGTTTTTGACTTCATTTTCTATCTTTACAGGTTGTAGAGGATCTCTCTCCAGGGTATGTCTTATAACATCATCAATATTCTCTACAAATTCCAGTTTCAAACCTTTAAGTATGCTCGCGGGTATTTCATCAAGGTCTTTTCTGTTTTTTTCAGGTAACACAACTTTCTTGAGCCCGGCCCTTTTTGCTGCCAGAAGCTTTTCCTTGAGCCCGCCGATTGGAAGAACCCTTCCTCTTAAAGTTATCTCTCCTGTCATTCCTACATTTCTTAAAACAGGTATTCCTGTAAATGCCGATACCAGTGATGAAGTTATAGCTACACCTGCCGACGGCCCATCTTTAGGTATTGCTCCTGCCGGAACATGAATATGTATATCAGATTTCTCGAATAATTCATCATCTATCCCAAAAGCTTTTGCTTTTGAGTGTATATAGCTTATTGCTGCTTTTGCGGACTCCTGCATTACATCTCCCAGTTTACCGGTAAGTATTAACTCACCGCCTCCTTTATAATAAGTGGATTCAATAAGTAATATATCCCCGCCAACAGGAGTATAAGCAAGACCGGTAGCAACTCCCACTCTATTCTTATCTTCTATCTCACTTGGTAAAATTTTTGGAACGCCCAGATAATTTCTTACTTTTTTGTCAGTTAATACTCCTGAATATTTTTTACCTTCTACTATTTCTCTGGCAATCTTTTTGCAGATATTTGCTATTTCCCGTTCCAAATTCCTGACGCCGGCTTCTCTGGTATATTCCTCAATTATTACAGAGACAGCTTCACTGTTAAATTTGACATTGTATTTTTCTACTCCCTGCTCTTTTAATTGCTTGGGAATAAGGAATTTTTCAGCTATATGGACCTTCTCCTCGGAGCTGTAACCGGGTATTTCAATAGTCTCCATCCTATCTCTTAGTGCCGGATGAATAGTATCCAGTATATTAGCTGTAGTTATAAACATTACATTTGAAAGGTCAAACGGCACTTCAAGATAGTGGTCCCTGAATGAATTATTTTGTTCCGGGTCAAGTACTTCGAGAAGGGCAGAGGACGGGTCGCCCCTGTAATCTATTCCAATTTTATCAACCTCATCCAGCATAAATACCGGATTATTTGTTCCTACCTGTGTGAGTCCCTGGATAATTCTACCGGGGAGCGCTCCCACGTATGTTCTTCGATGTCCCCTGATTTCAGCCTCATCTCTTATACCGCCGATTGACATTCTTATAAATTTTCTCCCGAGGGATTTAGCTATGGACTGTCCCAGGGATGTTTTACCCACACCGGGAGGGCCAACAAAACACAAAATAGGACCTTTAGTCGTTTTACCTTTTAATTTCCTTACAGCCAGGTAATCAAGTATATGAGTCTTAACTTTTTCAAGATCATAATGATCGCCATCCAGGATTTTCTTTGCCTTTTTTAAATCCAGGATGTCTTTTGTTTTTTCGGACCATGGAACATCCAGCATCAATTCAACATAAGTTCTCACATAGGAATATTCAGGAGACATGACAGGAATGCTCTCAAGCCTTTCTATTTCTTTTAAAACTTTAGCTTCTGCTTCTCTGGGTAATTTTTTTGTGTGTATTTTTTTCTCCAGTTCTTTAGTAAGGGCAGTGGATTCATCGAATTCACCCAGCTCATTTTTAATAGCCTTTAACTGCTGACGCAAATAATATTCCCTTTGAGTTTTGCCGACTTCCTTCTGGACTTTATCTCTTATCTGGGATTGAACTTCAAATCTCTTGAGTTCTTCACCGAGATATTCCGTTAATTTCTTTAACCTTTTTGTAAGGTCACTTTCCTCAAGTATTTGTTGTTTCTGTCTGGTACTTGAGAGTAAATATGAAGCAAATAAATCAGTTTGAATTTCAGTCTTGGATATGTTGGTTGCTGCCACTACAAATGCAGTGGGCAGGGGAATGCCAAGCTGGATAAATTTTTCTACCTGCAGTCTTACGGTTGTATTAAGATTATATGTTTCTTCATCTTCAACCAGAGGTATTTCATCCAGCACCTTAACTGTAACTCTGAAATAAGGTTCCGTTTGTGTAAAATATTCTATTTTTACACGGGAAATACCTTCTACAATACATTTAATTTCATTTTCCGATATATTGCCAACTTGCTTTATTGCGCATATGGTTCCAATATCATATAGATCTTCCTTGCCTACTTCTTCTTTATTTTCTTCTTTCTGTGCCACTACAACTATAAGCTTATGTTCTCTTGATGAACTTTTAACTGCTTCCAGTGACTTCTTTCTTCCTACAATCAGAGGTGTTGCCAGGAAAGGGAATACAACACTATTCTTTAAAGAAAGAAGAGGAAGCTCTTCGGGTATTTTTATTTCATTTTTCGTATATTTTTTTTCTTCTGCCATTAAATTCTCAACTCCTATTTTTTTATTCTTATATGTATATATTTTACACCAATAAAAAAGTTTTTTTATATTTTATATTATTTACAGTAGATTTAATTTACATTGCTGTGTTCTTAATATAAACAACTTCCTGAATAGTAAACTTTTATATCTAACTATAAACTAAATTTTCTAAAATTACCAAAATAATTTTCATTAATTAGTAAAAATTAATTTCACTTAAAGTGAAATATATTTTTATATTTATACATCTATTTTTATGAAAAGTCAAGATTATTGTTATCGATATGCTGTTTTCAGTATGTTGTTATCAATAGGTATGTTAGTTTTAATTATGAAAATGATAAATGGGCATACCTAAAGATATTAAGAAAGAATAGCCGGGAATAGCTGGATACAGAATTTAAAAAGTATTAGTATAAAAATAAGGAAATAAAAAAAGAAGTAAAAGTCAGTAACCTAATTTCCTTAATTTTTTCTCGTCAAGTCCGAAATAATGCCC
>CAYRJH010000052.1:0-6186 GCA_964424685.1 uncultured Actinomycetota bacterium
GCTTCTTCTCTTTCTTTCTGTATTTGTTCCAATTCTTCCTCATAAGTCTGGGCATAAAGGGTTTGCGGCATGGCAGTATTTATAAGATTAAAGCTGGAGAGTGCTATAATTATTGTTACGATTATGGCTATAATGTTTTTACTTTTAATAATCATGCTATTTCATTTTTTTATTATAACTATTTTAATACTAATTTATAAAAATTCAAAACCTCATACACTAATAACGATTAAGGACTAAATTTTAACATATCTCCTCAGGGCAATTGCGCTGCTTAAAATCCCTATAAGGCCTCCGAGAACCGCTAACCCGATATATACATATAAAATAACATTTCCGCTTCCGACTATAGCCAGCTCCTTTATCCGCATGGTATCCGCAATTATTCTTTCCCCTCTGATTAATAAGAAATTTCCCATAAAAAATAAAAGTATAATAGAAATAATGCTTCCGGTAAAACCTTCAAAAAATCCTTCAAATAAAAAGGGTATCCTTACAAACCAGTTTGTGGCCCCGACAAGCTTCATAACTTCAATTTCCTTCCGGCGCGCATAAATGGAGAGCCTTATGGTGTTAAATATTAATACCATAGCCGCTAGAAGAAGTACCGCAATTATAAAAAATGCTATGATCCCAATAATCGCGGTGATGGAAAAAAGTTTATTAACATAATCCTTTCCATATATTACATCATTGACTCCCTCAATATAATTCCCGTCTTTATCATAAAAACGGAGCGCCACCTGATCGATTTTTTCGGGGCTTTTTAAAGTTATCTCAAAAGAAGCCGGAAGAGGATTGCCCTCGATCTCTTTTAAAATATCGCTTCCTTCATTTTGCTCCTTGAACCTCTCCAGCGCCTGTTCCTTGGAAACATATTTAGCGGAACCGGTTTCTTCCCAGCTTAATATCTGCTCCTCAACATAATCCTTTAGCTCTGGCGATATGTCGTTTTCAAGATATACCGCCAGCTCTACCTGGCTTTTTACCGACTTTATTATACCCTGAATGTCATATACGATAAGGGTAAAAAAACCAACGATAAATAACGTAATAGCAACTGTAGTGATAGCGGTAAACCCCATAAAGAAGTTTCTTCTAAGGTTTATAAATGTTTCACTAAAAAAATACTTCGGTCTTACCATCAATCCCCATACACCCCTCTCTTCTGATCCCTGATTATTTCTCCTTCCTCAAGCTCTACAACCCGTCTCCTCATTGAATTTACTATGCTCCTGTCATGCGTGGCCATAAGCACAGTGGTGCCAATAAGATTTATCCTTGATAATATCTTCATAATCCCTTCCGATGTTACCGGGTCAATATTCCCGGTTGGCTCATCTGCAAGAAGTATGGGGGGCCTGTTAACAAACGCTCTGGCAATAGAAACTCTCTGCTGCTCTCCGCCTGACAGCTGGTGGGGATATGAATTTATTTTGGTATGCAGGCCCACCAGTTTTAGAACCTGCGGCACCTGAATATTTATTTCATAACCCGGTTTTCCTATAACTTCAAGGGCAAATGCAACATTCTCAAAAACAGTCTTATTCGGCAATAGTTTAAAATCCTGGAAAACACACCCTATGTTCCTTCTTAACTGGGGAATCCTGTTTGATTTAAGATTGCAGATATTCCTTCCCGCTATAAATATATTACCGCTGCTTTCCCTGATTTCTTTTATGACTAATTTTATAAAAGTGGATTTTCCTGAACCGCTTGGCCCTACCAGAAAAAGAAATTCACCTTTCTCTATAACAAGATTAATATTTTTCAAAGCAGCTGTATTGTCTTCGTATATTTTACTTACATCTCTAAATTCAATCATATTCATTTAAAGCAGCCTCTTTCATTTTCCCGGTTTTTAATAAAGAAGAGTTTACTTTTTATATAACTTTTTTTCAAGAAAACCCATTATCAATAAATCTATATCCCCGTCAAGCACTGATTGTACATCACCTATTTCAATTCCGGTCCTGTGGTCCTTAATTAATTGATAAGGCTGGAGAACATAACTTCTTATCTGGTTCCCCCATCCGATTTCTTTTTTTTCTCCCCTTACTTTATTGATCTTTTCCAGGCTTTTTTCCCTTTCAAGCTCGAATAACTTTGACTTTAAAATTTGAGTAGCGGTTTGCCTGTTAAGTATCTGGGACCTTTCGTTCTGGCACTGCACCACAATATTTGTGGGCAAATGGGTGATCCTTACAGCCGAGTCAGTGACATTTACATGCTGCCCTCCCGCACTGCTTGATTTAAAAGTCTCTATCCTTAAATCCTCTTTATTTATTTTTATATCAATATCCTTCTCAAGGAGAGGCACCACGTCTACAGAGGCAAAAGAAGTATGCCTGCGCTTTGATGAATCAAAAGGCGAGATTCTAACCAGTCTGTGAATCCCTTTTTCTGATTTAAGCAGGCCGTATGCATTCTTTCCATTAACCGTAAAGGTAACATTCTTTATTCCTGCTTCTTCACCGGTCTGGTAGTCATTGACGATATAAGAAAATCCCCTGCTTTCTATCCAGCGCTTGTACATCCGGAGTAACATTTCTGCCCAGTCCTGGGATTCCGTTCCTCCCGCACCCGGGTGGATAGTCACTACCGCAGGGAAAGCATCATACCTGTCATTTAAGACTGCACTTTCTTCCAGTTTATTCAACAAACTTTCAATATCATCCAGATTTTCCGTCAGTTCTTCCGCCAGACTCTTATCTTCTTCACCCTTAAGTATCTCCAGAGCCAGCTGCGCATTTTCTATCTTTTCTTCCAGGTCCTTAATTTTGCAAATCACTTCCTTGAGCCCGCTAATTTCCCGGGTTACATCCTGTGCCCTCGCACGGTCCTCCCAGAATTTACCGGACAGAGTTTCATTTTGCAGTCCTTCCAGCCTGGCGGCTTTCTTATCTACTTCAAAGACAGTTCCGTAAAAACATCAGTTTCTTCAGTAAATTATCCAATCTTAGTTTATTATCTTCTATCATTAAAACCCCCGGTTTTTTTTATTTTCTTTATATCGCATGCACCATTTTTTTAAAATCCAATTTCTTATATGGTACGTACTATATTATTAAATGTTTATTATGTATTTATATTATTTTGCTTATCCGTATTATACCTGTTATTTGTATTATGTTAATTACCTTCCGCAACATTTTTTATATTTTTTCCCGCTTCCGCAGGGGCAGGGTGCATTACGCCCGATTTTTTTTACTGTTACCGGTTGCGCCTGCAAAGTGCTTATACCGGTTTTCTGCGGTCCGCTTGAGGTTACATTGGTTATCTCAAGTTTCCTTTCGGTTCTCTGTCTTTCCTCATCCTGCTGTTCTTCTTTAGCAACTATCCTGACATTATATAAAAGTCTTACCGTGTCAAACTTTATTTCCTCTATCAGCTCCTTAAACAGGCTAAATGCTTCATTTTTAAATTCAACAAGCGGATCCCTCTGGCCGATAGCCCGTAATCCTATACCTTCTTTCAGGTAATCCATCTCCATAAGATGCCCTCTCCACATATTGTCAATAACATTAAGCATTACTATTTTTTCCATTTTTCTTATTACTTCAGGAGAATATTTACTTTCCCTCTCCCCGTAAATCTCATAAGCTTTTCTAAGTAATTTTTCTTTTAAGATATTGATGTTCCATTTATCTTCAGCAATCTTTTCCCTGTTTATTACTTCAGCTGCCATATTTCCTGAAAATAAAGGATTCATATAATTAGAAAGAGTATCCAGATCCCAGCTTTCAGGATAATCTGAAGGATTAATATGGATATCGACACTTTTTGTTGTTACATCTTTAATTATATCTAAAATAACGGGCTTCAAATTCTCCTCTTCCAGAATTTTTTTTCTTCTCGCATAAATTATTTCTCTCTGCTTGTTCATGACATCATCATATTCAAGAACATGCTTTCTTATCTCAAAATTTCTGCCTTCTACCTGTCTCTGTGAATTTTCAATGGCCCTGCTTATGATACTGTGCTGGATGGGTAAATCATCGGGAAAATTAAAGGTATCCATTACCTTATAAATCCTTTCCGACCCAAAAAGCCTCAGCAGGTCGTCTTCTGTACTCAAATAAAACTGGCTTGAGCCGATATCTCCCTGCCGGCCGCTTCTTCCTCTCAGCTGATTATCAATTCTCCTGCTCTCGTGTCTTTCGGTCCCCAGAACGTGAAGGCCTCCGAGATCCACCACGCCCTCACCCAGCACTATGTCTGTTCCTCTTCCGGCCATATTTGTGGCAATGGTAACCGCTTTTTTCTGACCGGCCTTGGCAATAATCTCAGCTTCCTTTTCATGGTATCTTGCATTTAAAACTTCATGCGGCACACCCCTTCTCTTTAAAATACTGCTTAACCTTTCAGATTTCTCAATGGATATGGTTCCAACAAGTACCGGCTGGCTTTTTTCATGTCTTGAAATTATATCCTCTGCAACTTTATTAAATTTGATCTCTTCAGTTTTATAAATTAAATCCGGAAGGTCCTTTCTTATCATCGGCATATTAGTCGGTATGACTACAGTCTCAAGATTATAAATATGCCTGAACTCGGTCGCTTCAGTCAGTGCGGTACCGGTCATCCCCGCCAGTTTTTTGTACATTCTAAAATAATTTTGTATCGTAATGGTGGCCAGTGTCTGATTTTCATCCCTTACTTTTACCCTTTCTTTCGCTTCTATAGCCTGATGCAGGCCTTCACTGTATCTCCTGCCGGGCATAAGTCTGCCCGTAAATTCATCTACAATAATAACCTCGCCGTCCTTTATCATATAATCTACGTCTTTCTTGAAAAGATAAAAAGCTTTAAGGGACTGGTTTAATGCAAGTACATATAAAAAATTTGATGGGCTGTATAAATTCTCTATATTCAGTATTTTCTCAACTTTTTCTACACCCTCCTCTGTAGTTGCCGCTGTTTTTGCTTTTTCATCTATATCGAAATCCTCATTTATTTTCAGCATAGGCACTACCTGCGCGAATTTTCTGTAAATTTCAGTAGTCCCCTGGGCAATCCCGGAAATTATTAGGGGGGTCCTCGCTTCATCTATCAGAATACTATCGACTTCATCGACAATGGCATACCCGTGGCCATTCTGTACCATATTATCTTTAGTCATAACCATATTGTCTCTCAGGTAATCAAATCCAAATTCATTATTTGTCCCATGGACTACATCGGACCTATACTGCTGTTTTTTTTCAAAAGCAGGCATTTCATGCTGGATAAGACCAACTTTTAACCCCAGGAATTTATAAATTGCACCCATCCATTCACTATCTCTTTTAGCCAGGTAATCATTTACCGTTACCAGATGGGTACCCGTTCCGGTAAATGAATTTAAATATACGGGGAGTGTCGCTACCAGTGTCTTTCCTTCACCGGTTTTCATTTCAGCAATTTTTCCTTCAAAAAGAACGGCACCACCCAGTATCTGTACATCAAAATGCCTCATATTAAGAGTTCTTTTTGCTGTTTCCCTGACCACTGCAAAAGCTTCGGGCATCAATTCTTCTAATTTTTCCCCATTTTCAAATCTCTGTTTAAATTCAGCAGTCTTTGCTGAAAGCTTATCGTCGGTGAGCGCGCTTATATCCTTTTCAAGATTATTTACGGCATTTATTAAATCAGTATATTTTTTTAATTTTTTTCCTTCACCAAATTTAAGAATATTTCCAATTTTCTCAAACATATACTTTCACTTTCGTTAAATCAGTTTAATTATGTGGAAGGTTCTATCAAACCATAATTTTGATCTTTTCTGCGGTAAACAACCGCAGTCCTTCCGGTATCAGAATTTATGAAAACAAAAAAATCATGCCCGAGCAGTTCCATTTCCAATACCGCCTCTTCCGGGGATATGGGTTTTAAAGCAAATGTCTTAACCTTTACTATTAAATCTTTCGTTTTATCATTGGCAATTTTAGATTTTAAATTTTCCTCCCCGGCCTCCTCAAATTCTTTCCGGTTATTATTTTTCCTACCCCTGCTGACCAGTTTTTCTTTGTATTTTTTTACCAATCTCTCTAACTTACCACTGACTTTATCAACCGCTTCAAAAACATCCGTTCCCGAATCAGTCGCCCTTATGACCGTGCCTGCTGTAAAAACTGTTACTTCTACCATATTGTTTAAATTGATTCTCGGATTTTTTTCAAAAATAAACTTTATTTCTGTCTTTGT
>CAYRJH010000053.1:0-5772 GCA_964424685.1 uncultured Actinomycetota bacterium
TATCCCATCTGGAACAGCATTTCTTTCGTCCCCGCTTCTCTCCTAAAAATAACCATAGCGGCCAGGCAGGGGAAATACAGCAGAGTAAATAACATAAAATTATATCCCACCAGCGGAGTGTAATTTTTACTTAGAGCTGTTTTTAAAGGACTGGACTGCTCGCCTGCTTCTTCTATGCTGTAAAGAGTACCCATGGTGGACACAATTACCTCCTTTGCGGCAATTCCTGAAACAGTTGCCACCACCATTTTCCAGTCAAAACCGAGCGGTTTAAAAGCCGGTTCCAGAAAGCGCCCGATTCTTCCCGCAGCTGTATATGCTATACTTTCCCCTGCCATCTTTGCTTTTATTTCCGATATGCTGTTATTGTATTCACCAACTGTAATTTCATCAGACTGATACTGCGATTCAATTGCTCCAATTTCAGCTTCATAATCCTGTGAATAGTTATCCCCTATCACCGGGAAAGTAAAAAGTATCCACATAAGGACCGAAATGGCAAGTATTACGGTACCGGCTTTTTTTATATACATCCACACTCTCTCCCAGGTATGGATCAATACTCCTTTGAATGTAGGTATACGATATGCCGGTAATTCCATAACAAATGGTTCTGATTCACCCTTAAACCTGGTTGCCCTCAGTACCCTGGCCATAATAACAGCCATTATTACCCCTGCTAAATAAATTGAAAATATTACATTCCCGGCCGCAGCGGGGAAAAAGGCTCCCGCAAAGAGTATGTATACAGGGAGCCGCGCACCGCAGCTCATAAAGGTATTTATGTGCATGGTAACCAGTCTGTCTTTCCTGTTTTCAAGGATTCTTGACCCCATATATGCCGGGACCGTGCAGCCGAATCCGATAACCAGGGGAATGAAAGATTTACCGTGAAGACCTATCTTATGCATTACTCTATCCATAACAAATGCCGCCCTTGCCATATAACCCGAGTCTTCAAGAATAGCTATCGTAAAAAACAGCAGTATTATATTTGGAGTAAAAGTTATTACTCCCCCTACTCCGCCTATTACACCATCTACCAGAAGAGACCTTATCAGGTCCTGCTGGATAATATTGTTTAGCAGGGTACTTAATCTTTCAAAACCTGATTCCAGCCAGCCCACGGGATATTTTCCAATTGTGAACACGAACTGAAACATAAGCCAGATTACAAGTATAAATATTGGTATTCCAAATATCCTGTTGGTAAGTATTCTGTCAATTTTCTCGCTTCTATCCAATTCTGCCGGATTAACTTCCTTATAGGCTTCCAGAAGTGCCCCTTTAATAAATCCATATCGCGCATCTGCTATTATTACTTCAGGGGCTCCCCTTAATATACCGGTTATGTGCTCAATTGAACTGTTAACTGTTTTTCCGACCTCTAAATATCCTTTACCGGCTCCTTTTTTTATGTTATCTATTACCTCTGTATCCTGTTCAAGGAGTTTCACTGCAATCCATCTTGCGCCAAAGTTAAAAGTAGGAATTTTTTGCTCTTCCAAACTTGATGTAATCCTCAAAATTTCATTTTCTATTTCTTCGCCATATTTTATTTCAATTTTTTTTGTTCTTTCGCTGTTTACAGTTCTTATCACTGCTTCTAAAAGTTCACTGCTGCCCAGCCCTTTTGAGCCTGTAGTTTCTACGATTGGTGTACCGAAAAGTACGGAAAGCAGGTTAATATCAATTACTTTCCCAATTTTTTTTACCACATCAGCCATATTAAATGCTAAAACAAGGGGCGCATCCAGCTCCATAAGCTGTACTGCAAGATAGAGGTTGCGTTCCAGATTTGACGAGTCAATAACGTCAATGACTACATCTGGTTTCTCATTAACAATAAAATTTCTGGTTATAATTTCTTCCTGGGAATAAGCAGTAAGACTGTATGTTCCGGGAAGATCAACAACATTTATGCGGTATCCTTTATATTCAACTATACCGGTCTTTTTTTCTACCGTAACTCCGGGATAGTTTCCTACATGCTGTCTCATCCCGGTTAGATTATTAAAGATTGTTGTCTTACCGGAATTGGGATTACCCGAAAGAGCAATAGTTATTTCTTTTGCCACCATTATATCTCCTTGACCTGAATTCTTTCGGCCATTCCTCTTCCAATTGCAAATTTTGTGCCTTTAATAATAACGCATAACGGCCCTCCCCTGGAAGCTCCGGAAACATAAAAAGTTTCACCGGGAATAAAACCCATGGAGCACAGTCTTGAGTTAAGTCTGCATCCTCCGTAAATCCCTATTATCCTGTATTTTTTACCCGGTACAGTATCAGCCATATTAAAAAATTTATCATATGCCAGCGGTTCTCTTATAGGACTTACTGGTCTTCTTCTAAAACCCCATCTTCTCATTTTAATTAGCCTCATTGTTTTTAATTAGTCATGCCTAACTTTAATAGGTTTATATATATTTGTCAATATTATTCTGATTAGAAGTTCTATTCAGTAAATTCCGGTTACATCATTTATACAGTTATTTTTTCTCACTGCAGCTCTTAGAATGGCGTCCATATTTAGCATAATAATTAAAATTTTTAAGCCACTGCGGATACCCCTCCGGACAGGTTTCCACAAACCTGCTGAACTTTATCATCTTTGTCATAGCTTCCTTGCTTATATAATGCTCGATATTGCAGGCATCCTTCTTTGATACAGCCCTGCTTACTCCAAGAATTTCATTTAAGAATTTATAAATTTTTTCATGCTTGCCATACACTTCCCCTGCCAGTTTATAACCTTCATCGGTTAATTCCAGATACCCATATTTTTCATGAACTACAAGACCTCTTCCGGAAAGTTTTCCTATTGCATCGACCACCGATGGCGTCTTCACGTCCAGAAATTCGGCAACTTCCTTAACCCTGACAACTTTATTGGTAAGGTTTATTACATATATTGCTTCAATATAATCTTCCAGACTCTGCGTTAATTTTTTCATATTTTAATTGCTAATTTTTTTATCTAATATTGTTATATATGACTAACTATAAAATAAAAATAATTTTTGTCAAATCTCTAAAAAAATTTTATTTTTAAACTATTGCAGTTTAAATGCAGTCTGAAATTTATGCAATTACCCTGTTCCTGCCCACAGCTTTGGCTCTATACAGCGCGTCATCGGCATATTTTATAAGCTCTTCCATTTTAGTCGCATCAAAGGGGAAATTAGATACTCCTATGCTTATGGTAAGATTTTTCTGGGGCCTTATAATTTCCTCGCCCTCAAATTTGCTTTTCTCCACAACCTCCCGTACTCTTTCCGCAAAAACCCGGGCACTCTCCTTGTTGGTCTCACTGCAAATCACAGAAAATTCTTCTCCGCCATAGCGGTATACTCTATCTGTATTTCTTTTGTTTTCAAGAAAAATTTTTCCTATTTTCTTTAAAACCCTATCTCCCATCTGATGACCGTGAAAATCATTATACTTTTTAAAAAAATCAATATCTATCATCAGGAGCGATAAACTCCTGACATATCTTATAGCTTCATTTACTGTATCCTTTAAATCTGTATCAAACTTTCTCCTATTAAACACACCCGTTAATTCATCTACAAGCGTCAATTTTTTTATTTTTTCATAACTCAGGGCTCTTTCTATTGCAATTGAAATTTCATGAGCCAGTATATTTAAAAAATATTCATGCTTGTTGGAAAAAGCGTTCGTCTTTTTTGAATCAATGTAAATGATTCCCTTTACTTCTTCTTTAACTATAATAGGTATGCATATCATGGAAGTTGTTTTTTCTCCTTTGGGAATGCTGTACTTAAAATATGAACTTTCAATATTGCCAATAAACAGCTTGTTTTTTGTGGACAATATATATTTTACAAGGGGCATTTCCCTGTTGAATTCTACCTGCCTGATACTATTTCCAAACCCGATTTCGCTTTGAAGTTTAACTTTCTCATCATCAATAAGGATTATAGCGCACCCATTACAATTAATTACTTTAAAGATTTTATCAACAATTAAATCACATACTTTCTCTAATTCCAGCACTGAACCAAGAGAACTCGCTATCCCATAGATGGCTTTTAGAATTTTAAGATCAATGCTATCCTTGCTGTTCATTGCTCATTCAAAAACAAATATTGCAGTCCGGTATTTTAAAATATTTAACCAACAAATATCTTCTTAGAAAACCTTTTATCTATTATAAATCTTAAAATTTATTTATTCTACTTTTTTGGCATTTATGTAATAGATAATGTTTTACCATGGTTGAATCAGTACTAATCAGTGTATTTTATTTAAGGATTTTTTGAATTTTATTAATCACTGCTCCGGCAAATCCAGTTGTACTCACAGCAGTAGGGTCGTCCCTGTCCGGTTTTAAGTCATAGGTGACATACTTCCCTTCCCTGATATTTTCCGCAATGGCTGATTCCATTATATCCGCGCATTTTTCTTCTCCGATATACCTTAACATCATTACAGCCGACAGCATCATTGCAGTGGGATTTACTTTATTCAGCCCCTTATATTTAGGAGCACTTCCATGGGTGGGTTCGAAAAGGGCAATATCTTTTCCAATATTCCCCCCGGGAGCCACTCCCAGCCCCCCGACCAATCCTGCAGCAAGATCGGATATTATATCGCCATATAAATTCGGCAATACCAGGACATCGTAAAGTTCCGGTTTCTGGACAAGCTGCATGCACATGTTGTCCACGATCCTGTCTTCTGACTCTATATCGCCATATTCTGAAGCGACTTCCTTGAATACATCCAGAAATAGACCGTCTGAATACTTCATTATATTGGCTTTATGGACACCGGTGACTTTTTTCCGGTTATTTTTCCTGGCGTATTCAAAAGCAAATCTAATTATGTTTTCTGACCCTGTAATAGATATAGGTTTAATGCTTATCCCGCTGTCTTCTCTTATCGATACATCTTTCTTTTCTAAAATAAAATCAATTAATTGTTTTGTGTCCGTTTCCCCTTTTTTAAATTCTATACCTGCATAAAGGTCTTCAGTATTTTCCCTTATTATTACAAGGTCTATACCATTATACATGCTCTTAACTCCCGGATAACTCTTGCAGGGTCTCACGCAGGCATATAGATTAAATAATTTTCTCATTGCAACATTTACGCTTCTAAAACCGGTTCCCACGGGAGTGGTTATCGGACCCTTTATGCCAACTTTATTTTTTTTGAGCGATTCAATGACCCTGTCAGGCAGAACCGTTCCTTCTTTCTCATAGACATCCGCTCCCGCATTTACGATATCCCACTCTATATCCACACCTGTTGCCTCAACTACCTTAACTGCAGCTTCGGTAATTTCCGGTCCTACGCCGTCACCAGGTATTAATGTTATTTTATATCTCATAAATTAAACCCCTTATTTCTCTCAATATGATTTACCAGTCCTCCGTCATTTAATATTTTTATCATTACTTCCGGCAAAGGATTGAATTTCATCTTTAAATTCCTGGTTTTGTTATTGATTATTCCCTGCTTTAAATCTATTTCCAGTATATCACCTTCATCGATTTTATCGGTATCGCATACCAGGGCGGGAAGTCCGATATTAATGCTGTTCCTGAAAAATATCCGGGCAAAAGATTTCGCCAGGACCGCTCCTACGCCAGCAATTTTCATTACCAGAGGTGCATGTTCCCTGCTCGAACCAAGGCCAAAATTCCTGCCGCCCACAACAAAATCCCCCGGCTTTACTTTAGTTGCGAATTCCGGGTCAGCATCTTCCAGGACATGTTTCGCAAGCTCCGGTAAATTGGACCT
>CAYRJH010000054.1:0-5389 GCA_964424685.1 uncultured Actinomycetota bacterium
TATATTTAATTGTATTTATCCCGCTGAATTTATATCTGTTTGAATATACAGCAGCTATCACAAGAAATGTTACAATTATTATAAGTATGCACAGAAAAATTTTTTTTATATTTATTTTTATCATTTCCAATTTTTCTTACCCTCTTTTTTCTTTAATCTTGAGAATCATTCTATAATAATTAAACCAAACACTTGTTCGTATATATAATACTACCAAACATATGTTCGTGTCAATAGAAAAAAAATAATTAAAACTTTTTTATTTATAACCTTAAATCTTATATAACTTTTTAATGTTATTTGTTAGAATAATTATTAAATCAATTAATAGTCCCCTACCCGGCTATTATTAAACTTATTATTATTATTATTTATTAGATAATATTAAAGAGGAGGAACGATGGCTGAAATTTATTATGACAAAGATATCGACATTAACATACTAAAAGGGAAGAAAATAGCCATAATCGGTTATGGAAGCCAGGGACATGCCCACGCTCAAAATTTAAGGGACAGCGGAATGGATATAATAGTCGGCGAACTTGAAGGAAGCAAGCCCTGGAACCTGGCCAGAGATAAAGGTTTTGAAGTCTATACTACCGATAAGGCTGCAAAAATGGCTGATATAATAATGTTTCTGGTACCCGATACAATGCAAAAAAATATTTATTATAAGTACATAGAGCCCAATCTTGAGGATGGAAATGTTCTCTGCTTTGCGCATGGTTTTAATATCCATTTCAATCAAATTATCCCTAAAGAAAATATTGATGTTATTATGATAGCGCCAAAAGGTCCGGGCCATATCGTAAGAAGGATGTATACAGAAAACAGCGGCGTTCCGGCAATTATTGCAGTCCACCAGGATTATTCAAAAAAAGCAATGGAATATTGCCTTGCTTATGCCGGGGCATTGGGTGCAGGAAGAGTGGGTATAATAACCACTACCTTTAAAGAGGAGACAGAAACAGATCTTTTTGGTGAGCAGGCTGTTTTATGCGGAGGCACGACCGAACTTATAAGAGCAGGATTTGACACTCTTGTTGAGGCAGGATACCAGCCTGAGATAGCTTATTTTGAGGTATTAAGTGAATTAAAATTAATAGTGGATTTAATATACGAAGGCGGCATATCCTGGATGAGGTATTCTATAAGTGACACGGCAGAATATGGTGATATGGTAAAGGGAAAGGAAATAATCACAGAAGAAACCAGGAAAAACATGAAAAAATTACTTGCAGATATTCAGAGTGGTGCTTTTGCACGAGAGTGGATCCAGGAAAATGAAGCCGGAAGGCCCGTATATAATGAAATTAAAAAAAGAGAAGAAAATCATCTTATAGAAAAAGTAGGAAAAGACCTCAGGAAGATGATGACCTGGATTAAAAAAGAAGAAAATTAGTCTTTATAATATCAAAGCCATAGAAGATGGTAGAAGGCAGGCATTTCCCTGTTATATATATTCATATATAACTGCTATATGTGAATTATTCAATATATAACAAAACGAACTTATGTTTGCCTTCTATATATTTTTTTGTTATAATCAAAAAAGTATCAAGGATTTATAATAACTGTAACAATTATAATAAAAAACCATGAATGAGAATGTAAGCCCCAGGCAGGAAAAAATATTAGATTATATTAATAAAAAAATAAAAGAATCAGGTTATCCCCCATCTATAAGAGAAATAGCGAAAGCTGTCAATCTCAGTTCATCGGCCACTGTCCATTCCCATTTAAAAAAACTTGAAAAAAAAGGGTACTTAAAAAGAAATCAATCAAAACCCCGCGCCATTTCTGTTCTGACAAGGCATGGAGATGAAACAGCAGCTGGTGGTTTTAACAATATGATATATATTCCTGTAGTAGGAAAAATAGCGGCCGGTAAACCAATTCTTGCAGAGGAAAACATCGAGGATTATTTTCCCCTTACCCCGGATTTTGTAAAAGGTAAAAAAGAAGTATTTATCCTCCACGTAAGAGGAGACAGCATGGTCAATGCAGGCATACTGGACAGGGATTATATTGTTGTAAGAAAACAGGAAAACGCAATAAACGGAGAAATAATAGTAGCGCTGCTTGAAGATGAAGCAACAGTAAAAAGATTCTTTAAAACTGATAAAAAGATAAAATTGATGCCCGAAAATGACTACATGGAACCCATCGTAGTAAAGGATGTAAAAATAATAGGAAAAGTAATAGGAGTAATAAGGAAGTATTTTTAAACGGTACCGGTTTCCCTTCTCCCCTTCTCTCTATATATGTACCCTGAGAGTATTGCAGCGTATTTTGAATTCACATTTATATTCAATACAGCACTATCTTCAGTATCTCTGCGCTTTGTCACATGACAGTTCTTATAAATAAAAGACATAATTTTAATATCAACGTATGGAACTTTTATAACTATATCCATATGTTGTTTTTCAACTATCTTTCTTATTTTTGAGTAAAGCTCAGGCAATCCGACTTTTTTTAAAGCAGAAATAAACACGGCGTCATTATATCTGATTTTCAGATTATTGAGCCTCCGGGTATCTAATTTATCTATTTTATTAAAAACCAGCAGTACAGGCTTTTTATCTGCATCAATCTCTTTTAAAACTTCTTTCACGCTTAAAATATTATTCTCAAAATCAGGTTTGTTTATATCGGCAATTAAAAGCAGCAAATCAGATCTCTTAACCTCCTCAAGCGTAGATTTAAATGAAGCTATCAATTGATGAGGGAGTTTTTCTATAAAACCAACTGTATCTGATATCAAGACATCGGAATTGGGACATATATTTATTTTTCTTGTGGTTGAATCAAGAGTAGAAAAAAGACGGTCCTCTACGTAAGCATTTGAATCAGAAGTTGAATTAAGAAGGGTTGTTTTACCGCTGTTTGTATACCCTACCAGCGCAATCTGAAAAACATTTCTTTCTTCTCTTCTCTTCCTCTGTGTGTCTCTCTGTATCCCTATCTGATATATCTTATTTTTAAGCCGGCTTATTCTTTTCCTGATTTTTCTTCTGTCAACCTCAAGCTTTGTCTCACCGGGACCTCTTGTACCGATACCTCCGCCCAATCTTGACAGTTCCACCCCTTTTCCCGTTAATCTGGGAAGAAGGTAATTCAATTGAGCCAGCTCTACCTGTAATTTACCTTCACTGCTGTGAGCTCTCTGGGCAAAGATATCCAGGATCAATGCAGTTCTGTCAATTACTTTAGTATTTAGTTTTAACTGAAGATTTCTCTGCTGGGTAGGTGTTATTTCATCATCAAAAATAACCAGTTCTATATTTTTGCTCTCTACAATAATCCTGGCTTCTTCAAGCTTACCTTTACCTATAAAATACTTCGGATCAGGCTTATCATGCCTGGAATACAGGACATCTTCAACTTCAGCACCTGCACTAAAGGCAAGATTTTTTAATTCTTCTATATTTTCATTAGAAGTTGCCTGGTATGCCGGCTTTCCCTTCGTACTTATTTTAAATCTGTAAAAGCTGGCAAAGATTAATAGGGCTTTTTCTTTTATCATAAAAAATAAAAAAATAAATCAAAAAAATTTCTTTTAGAGCAGGCTCTAAATTTTTTTAAAGGAAATAAATACCGTCAAATTTATAATTCACTTCACCTTTCAGATAAACATTTAAATCACGGGTGCTCCAGAAGACATTTAACTTCCCTCCCGGCAGTTTAACATCTGTCCTGTTCCCATTTATTTTCTTTAATTTAAATGCACAAACAGCTGCCGCGCATGTCCCTGTTCCGCAGGCAAGCGTCTCTCCCACTCCCCTTTCCCAGACTCTCATATCCAGCTCCCTGCTGTTTTTAATCCTTACGAATTCTACATTTGTTTTATTTGGAAAAATACTGTGATTTTCAATCAGCGGGCCCCATTTATTTACTGGAAAGTCTTTAAGACTCTCACTATCTTCAAGGAATATTACACAATGCGGATTACCCATAGAAACACAGTTAATGAAAAATTTTTTTGAACCTATTACTATTTTATGATTAAAGACTTCATCCTTATTTTTTACTTTTACCGGAATTTTTTCAGGACTGAATTCAGGGATACCCATGTTAACGTTTATATTTCCGACTTTTTTATTTTCAGTCTCAAGGAAAATTTCTTTTATCCCCGCAAGTGTCTCGATGCTTAATTTTTTAATTCTTATCAGTTTTTTATCATAGGCAAATCTTGCCATGCATCTTATGCCGTTTCCGCTCATTTCTGCGATTGAACCATCCATATTAAATAACTTCATCTTTAAATCAGATGTATTTGATTTTTTTACCAGTATAATTCCGTCGGCCCCAATACCAAAATTCCTGTTGCACATTTCAATAATCTGCGCTTTCGAGAGGCTTATTTTTTTAACCGTGGCATCCACCAATATAAAATCATTACCCTGGCCGTTTAATTTTGAAAATTCAATTTTTATCATTGTAAACACTCATTTTTAATTATTTTAAAAATATCTGCCGTCAGGTTAAAAATGTTATCATAATTGTCTGCTCTTATCCAATTAATATTTGGTTCAGAGTTAAACCATGTCATCTGCTTTTTTGCCAGCCTTCTGGTGTTTTTTTTAACCTCGTTAATACAGCCTTCAAGAGTTGCCTCTCCGTTTAAGTAACTCAGTACTTCTTTATACCCTACTGCCTGCCTTATACTGCGGCAGTTTCTATATCCTCTTTCAACAAGCTCTTTCACTTCATATACCAGCCCGCCGGCAAACATTTTTTCCACCCTGTCTTCAATGCGTCTGTAAAGATTACTTCTATCCATTTTAATCCCAATCAAAATAGCGTCGTAGTCTTTTTCTTTATTATTCCAGGTATTTTGAAAATTGGAAAATGGCAGACCTGTAATTTCATATACTTCGAGCGCCCTTATTATTCTTCTCGAGTCATTTTCACTTATTTTTCCTGCATACTCTTTATCTATTTTTTTTAATTTTAAATAATATTTTTTTATCCCATTTTTTTCAATTTCTTCTTTTAGCCTCTCCCTTACCTCTTTACTCTCATCCGGTATGTTATCAATCCCTTTTATTACACTTCTAATATAAAGACCAGAACCTCCCACCAGCAGGGGGATCTTATTTAAAGTAAAAAAATTCTTTTTAATTATCCCGTCGCATAATCCTTTAAATTCCATAACGCTTAGATTGTGATCGGGGTCAAATATATCGGCCATATACTGTTTTATGCCGTAATTTTCAGTATTATACTTATCGGTCCCTATATTCATTCCTTTGTAAACCTGCATGGAATCCATTGATATAATATCCGTATTCAGTAATTTTGCCAAAACTATGCCGGTTTTGCTCTTGCCGGCACATGTTGGTCCGCATATAACAATAATTTTTTTTAATCTTTTAAGGTATCC
>CAYRJH010000055.1:0-5348 GCA_964424685.1 uncultured Actinomycetota bacterium
AGCCGGTATACCTTACCCCGGTTTGAGAAAAACATTATATAATGATGGGTTGATGCTATAAACAGGTGCTTTACAAAATCATCTTCCTTTAAATTGGTACCGGTCACTCCTTTCCCGCCTCTTCCCTGTTTTCTGTATGTTGTTACGGGAACCCTCTTTATATATCCTGAGTGAGATATGGATATTACATTTTCTTCTTCAGGTATCAGGTCCTCAATCTCAATATCAGAAATATCGGTAGTTATATCTGTTCTTCTTTCATCATTGTATTTCTTCTTTATCTCTTCCAGCTCATCTTTTATTACCCTGTATATCAGTTTATCATCACCAAGAAGTTTCTTCAGCCGTGCTATCATTTCAATTAATTGTTTATGCTCCAGTTTTATTTTATCCCTCTCCAGGCCTGTTAAACGGTGCAGCCTTAAATCCAGTATGGCCTGGGCCTGTATTACGGTAAGTTTAAAATTTTTAACCAATCTTTCCCTTGCAGTCGGGACATCTTTTGAAGACCTTATAGTTTTTATTACCTCATCCAGATTATCCAGGGCTATTAAAAGCCCCATTAATATGTGTTCCCGCTCTTCAGCTTTCTTTAATTCATATTTGGTCCTTCTTACCACTACATTGAACCTGTGTTTTGTGTACTCCTCTATTAAAGCACGTAAATTTAAAGTTCTGGGCACACCGTCAGTCAGGGCCAGCATTATTATTCCAAAGGTATCTTCAAGCTGGGTATTTTTATATAAAGAATTAATAACTACGTTTGGAATTGTATCCTTTTTAAGTTCTATCACTACCCTCATTCCGCTTTTATCAGACTCATCGCGCAGGTCATTGATCCCTTCTATTTTCTTGGTCCTTACCAGCTCGGCAATTTTTCCAATAAGATTTGATTTATTTACCTGATATGGAAGTTCGGTTATTATAATCTGGGTCCTGCCTTTTTTGGGCTGTTCCTGATGTACTCTGCCCCTTACTATTATACGGCCCCTTCCAGTCTCAAATGCTTCTTTAATTCCTCCTATGCCCATTATTATTCCACCGGTGGGAAAATCAGGGCCTTTAATCTTTTTCATCAGATCTTTTACCGTACATTCAGGATTGTCTATAAAGCAAATAACTCCATCAATTACTTCTCCCAGGTTGTGAGGCGGTATATTGGTAGCCATGCCTACTGCAATACCGGATGAACCATTAACTAAAAGATTTGGAAATTTTGCCGGAAGAATCAGCGGTTCCTTTAAAGAACTGTCGAAATTGTCTACGAATTCTACCGTTTCCTTATCAATATCAGCAAGGAGTTCTTCAGAAATGGCAGAAAGCCTTGCTTCCGTATATCTCATAGCAGCAGCCCTGTCGCCATCAACAGAGCCAAAGTTTCCATGTCCGTCTATTAAAATATAACGCTGGGAAAAATCCTGGGCCATGCGCACCATGGTATCATAAACTGCAGTATCACCATGGGGGTGATACTTTCCAAGCACTTCACCTACAATACGGGCGCACTTTTTATAAGGTGTATTGGATCTCATTCCCATATCATTCATTGCATACAATATCCTGCGATGAACCGGCTTGAGGCCATCCTTTACGTCAGGCAGGGCTCTCCCGACAATTACGCTCATGGCATAACTTAAGTAGGAATCCTGCATTTCGGATTCAATTTCGATATTTTTTACTTTACCTCTTAATTCAAATACCATTTATTTACACTCCTTGCAATATACTGGCTATATGTCTATAAATGAGACCCCTCTTGCATTTTTTTCAATAAACTCTCTTCTTGGTTCTACTTTATTTCCCATCAGAGTCGAAAAAACATCATCTGCAGTCAGTACATCCTCAATTTCAACCTTAAGCAAGGTCCTTGCTTCCGGATTCATTGTTGTTTCCCAGAGCTGTTCTGGATCCATTTCTCCCAGGCCTTTATATTGCTGAACAGTAATTTTTTTATCTTCATATTTCTTTTTAAGATTCTCAAGTTCTTTCTCGCTATAAGCATAAGCAACTTCTTTATCCTTTTTTACCTGATATAAGGGCGGTTGGGCAATATAAACAAACCCGGCCTCAATTAACTCGTGCATATAGCGGTAAAGAAAAGTCAGGATCAATGTTCTTATATGGGCCCCGTCCACATCAGCATCAGTCATTATTATTACTTTATGGTATCTGGCATTTTTAATATCATAATCCTCTCCAATCCCGGAACCCATAGCAGTTATCATGGCCTGGATTTCTTCACTGCTTAATATTTTATGTAATCTGGCTTTTTCAACATTCAAGATTTTACCTTTAAGGGGCAGGATCGCCTGGAATCTTCTGTCCCTCGCCTGTTTCGCACTACCCCCTGCCGAGTCTCCTTCAACCAGGAACAATTCACAGTACTTTGGATCATTTATGGAACAATCTGCAAGCTTGCCAGGAAGGGAGCTGCTTTCCAGCAGAGACTTCTTTCTGGTAAGATCCTTTGCTTTTTTTGCTGCGGCTCTTGCCCTGAAAGCATCCATGCATTTCCCTATTATAACTCTGCCTATTGCCGGATTTTCCCCTAAAAATTCAGAAAGCTTTGCGTTCACGGTAGATTCAACAAAACCTTTGATTTCACTATTGCCCAGCTTGGTTTTAGTCTGGCCCTCGAATTGCGGGTCTTTTAGTTTGACACTGATAATTGCAGTAAGCCCTTCCCTTATATCTTCACCTAAAAAATTTTCATCTTTTTCCTTTAGCATATTGGTGCCGCGGGCATAATCATTTATAGTCCTGGTAATAGCACCCTTAAAACCGCTTAAGTGCGTTCCGCCTTCTGTTGTATTTATGTTATTGGCAAATGAAAAGACACTTTCCGAGTAACCGGTCGTATACTGCATTGCAACTTCTACTTCATGATCGGAAACCATATTTTTAAAATATATCACTTTCTTATGCAAAACATCTTTCTTCTCGCACAAATATTTTACAAAATCCTCTATTCCCCCGCTATACTGATATTCTTCTTTCTTTTCCGGTTTCACTCTTGAATCCACCAGGGTAATTTTTAAACCTTTATTTAAAAAGGCCATCTCCTTCATCCTGCTGGCAAGTATCTCAAATTTGTAATCTATCTCTTCGAATATTTCCCTATCAGGATAGAAAGTAATTGCAGTGCCGTGGGCAGCAGTTTTTTCACCTTTTATAAGGCCTGCAACCGGTTCTCCTTTTTTAAAATCCTGCCTGTAAATATTTCCGTCCCTTCTTACTTCCACACTTAACTTTTCCGAAAGAGCATTTACCACAGAAAGTCCAACACCGTGCAATCCGCCGGAAACCTTATATCCTTCCCCGCCGAATTTACCGCCGGCATGCAGCTTTGTCAGTACTATTTCAACAGCGGATTTATTAAATTTTTCAACTTTTTTAACCGGTATACCCCGCCCATTATCCACAACAGTTACAGAGTTGTCTTCGTTTAATACAACCAGCACGTTATCGCAATATCCGGCCATCGCTTCGTCTATGCTATTATCTATCACCTCATAAATAAGATGATGGAGACCTCTTGAACTTGTAGAACCAATATACATGCTTGGTCTTTTTCTAACTGCGGAAAGACCTTCCAGAACGGTTATGTCTTTAGCATCATAGCTCGATTTTTTCAAAAAAAACCTCCGGGTTTTTAATAATTTCTCTTATTAAATATACAGACAAAGGGTAACAAGTAAGTATAAAAAGCCGCTTCAATACCCATTACCCTTTCTTGCTTAAATATAAAAATTTTTCCAATAAAACTTATAGTAATTTTAATATTTCTTAGAAAATATTATACCATATTTCACCTGAAATTTGCTTAAAAAAGGCTGGTAAATTTAAAGATTTTGCCTGAATTTTATCCTTTTAACCACTTCTTCGCCGATAAATGAATTTATCTCGCTAATCAATTGAGAGGACATCATACTGAGCTCATTTGCCCATGTAGAACTGGCAACAGATACATATAATGTATTCCTGCTTATCCTTTCAGGTTTTGCTTTTCTGCATATCTGGGTACCTACAATTTCTTCCCAGTGGTTAAATATATTAGAGATGTTTAATTTAGTCCCTATATTCAAATCCTTTATAACGCCGCCAATTACGCTTCCGATATCCTTAATTTCTTTCATACTTATATTATAATTTATATGTCTTGCTTTATAAATCCAAAATTGTGATCCTGTCGTCCTTAACAAGCAGCTTACTGCCAAATTCCATATCCAGCTTATCAAGATAACTCATATTTGTAGCAGTTACAAATGTCTGAAATTTATTTTTAACTGCTTTTACAAGTATTTTTTTTCTTTCTATGTCAAGTTCCGAAAACACATCATCCAGAAGAAGAACAGGGTCTTTTGTTATCTTTTTTTTCAATATATCAAGCTCGCAGAGCTTTAAACTTATGGAAGCAATTCTCTGCTGTCCCTGGGATCCAAAAAACCTTATATTTTTTCCGTCAAGCAAAATTATAAAATCATCCCTGTGCGGTCCTACTGTTGTATTTTTATACTGCAGGTCTTTATCAAGATTCTCCTTTAATTTCCGGTAAAATATTTCCTCCAGGCCTTTTGCCATAGGATTATCTTCGCCCTGAATTACTTCGTCCGGATAATTCATGAGATTATCTGATGTATTTTCTCTGTCCCAGCTGAATATATAAAATATATCTATGGAAGTTTCTTTAAAAAAACTCTTCATATAGTTTTTGAATTCAGGTTTTATTTCACCAAGCAGGTTGTATCTCTTTTTTATAATATCTGTGCCATACTTTACCAGGTTATCATTCCATACTTCCAGGGTTGAACTGATCCCCGCATCAATCTTCCCGCTGATACTTTTAATCAGGCTGCTCCTGTGGGCAAGTATTTTCTGATACTGTAATCTCTGCCTGTAATAGCTGCTGTCAATTTTTTCAAGTACGCTATCAAGAAAATTTCTCCTTTCAGACGGCCCGTATTTTATAATCCTTAAATCATCCGGAGAGAATATGACCGAAGGAAGTATTGATATAAAATCGGTTTTCTTTCTCCTGTTGATTTTATCAACTTTTATTTTAGTATCATTGCCTTTTCGAAGTTCTATTTCTATAAGATTACCGGGCCCGTCATCTCCTTCGGAGCCGATTAAAGCTTTTATAACAGAGTAATCACTTCCCCAGTTAATAATTTCATCCTGGGTGTAAGTCCTGTGAGACCTTCCTGTAGACAGATAATGTATGGATTCCAGTAAATTTGTTTTACCGTTTCCGTTATTTCCAAGAATTAAAACAGTATTTTTATCAAAATCCAAATTGACATGATTATAATTTCTGTAATTTTTAAGTTCTAATTTTTTTAAATACA
>CAYRJH010000056.1:0-5194 GCA_964424685.1 uncultured Actinomycetota bacterium
AAATGGCGCTTTAATTCAATTAAAAAATGGGTTCTATGTTACTCCGGATTCAAAAGAAAATTATTCCAGCAGGTACCCCAGTTCATATTGGCTGTATACCCTGTGGCGCCCCTTACAAACTTCCCGTCTTCATATATAAGGGAGACTGCCGAGCCGTCTATCTTGAGCTCGCATACAAATTCCACCTCATCCTCACCATCCGTCTTTCTGCACCATAATACCACCCTCTTATAGCCACTTCATTACCCTTTTTTCTTATTTATATACATAATTTTTATAGGTTCATCAATCTTATGTATATAATATTTACTATTAGAATAATGTTATGTACATTTTAAACATGGCATCTATAGAAAGAACAATTTTAAATACAATAAAAACCGGACATGCCGTATATCTCCTATCCTTTCCTTCCAGAATTAAAAAAGGAAACAAGAAATGATAATGTCTAATTTGTCGGTTATTACTTGACATTATAGTACTATATTTGTAAGCTATTATCGTATGTATTTTCCAAGAAAAATACTGAAAAATTTAAAGAAACAGCTGGATTCTCCAGAGATTGTTGTTTTAACTGGAATGAGAAGGGTCGGCAAAACAACACTTCTGACCATGCTTTTTGAGAGCATAAAGAGTTCCAAAAAAGTATTTCTTGATCTTTCAAATCCTTTAAATCAAAGAATATTTGAAGAGGTTGATTATAACAATATATGGGCAAACCTTAAAACATTTGGAATTAAAAGTAAGGGTAACGTATATATATTCCTTGATGAAATTCAGGATGCGCCAGATACAGTAAAAGCAGTTAAATATCTGTATGATCATTACGGTGTAAAGTTTTTTTTAACAGGTTCAAGCAGCTTCTACCTTAAAAACCTTTTTCCTGAAAGTTTATCCGGAAGAAAGGTTATTTTTGAATTATTTCCACTGGATTTTGAAGAATTTCTTATTTTTAAAGATTCCGGCAGAAATTTTTATCAGGATTTTAATCTAAAGCAAAAAAATAAGAATCCCGTTGAGTTTGAAAGATTAAAAAAACTTTATGATGAATACCTTTATTATGGAGGATTCCCACAGGTTGTGATTGAAGAAGATTTTAGCAGGAAAAGAATGTGGCTTGAGGATATATTCAAGTCTTATTTTGAGAAGGATGTAAGGTCACTTGCTGATTTCAGAGAAATAAACCTTTTCAGGGATACAATACTTCTCCTTCTAAAGAGAGCAGGGAACAAAGTTGAAATTACAAAACTGGCATCGGAAATAGGAGTTTCAAGAGAGACTATTTACTCCTATATTTATTTTCTCAAGGGAACATATTTCTTATTCCTTCTGCCATCATTTACAAAAAGTATTGACAGAGAAATAAGCAGCCTGAAAAAAGTTTATATATGCGACAATGGATTTATTACGCAATTCGGCCAGACAGACGAAGGAAGTTTGTTTGAAAATGCAGTTTTCCATAATCTTAAAAAATATGGGCAGCTAAATTACTACCAGAAATACAGAGGTTCAGAAATAGATTTTATACTTACAAAAGAGTTGATAGCAGTAGAATCTAAAACAACTGCAAATACTTCTGATTTAAAATCGCTTGAAAGAACCTGCAAAAATATTGGAATTAAAAAATATTATATTATCACGAAAAATTTCTCCCCGGCCGATGGTTTTATCCCCGCAACAGATCTTTAAAAATCATTTTTTAAATCCGACCTTATACCTCTTATAAGCAGTCCTGATTTTGTAAAAATCTATGTGGATAATTATTATGAGGAATACTCAAGAAATAAAAAACAGCTTTTTATAAAATAATACTCAACAATTTGTACTCCCATTATCATTTTCATTCAAGCAATGATATTTTTTAATGTGTCGGTTAATACCTTACATTTTTGGTACTAAAATGTAAGGTATTTGAAGAGGGGAAGGTTCTCAAAAGAAAATTACTCCAGCAGGTACCCGAGATTATACTGCTCATATACTCTCCGTAGTTCTTCTTCGGCCTTAAGTAGCAGAGATCTGGTATTTTCGTATAGTTTTTCTATTGCGCTGTTTTTAAAATTAGAGTAACTTTCACTGCCATAGTAAGACAGCACAAGATTTACAGTTTTTATGTCGCTTTCAATAAATTCAAGCTCACAGGCCAGAAAAGTCTTTAGGGGTTTGGGGGTATCAATCCCATTGAGTTTTTCCCTGTAATCTTTTGCAGCTTCCAGCCGTTCCGTGGTAATTTCTTTTAACTGCGTGACATTTACAATCTCGCCCCGCGCCTCTGCTGAGAGTTCGGCTGCTCTGCCTACAAATTCAGCTTTTATAAGCTTGTAATCCTCGTAATATTCTGCCAGCTCTACAGTCTCTCTTGATTTTAATTCCTCCAGCATCTCCTCTTCAAGCCTTTGCCTTTCCTCTTCCAGCCGGGCCTCCTCTTCTAATTGCCTTATGGCTTCTTTTTTCTGCATCTCCATGGAAAAGATATTATAACCAACAACAAGCAGCGCTGCTATTGAAATAAATACTATTAAAATTGCAGTTTCACTTTTTAATTTAACCATTAATCTCCCCGGTATAAATCATTTTACAGGTTATCCATTCTTACCGGATACAAGCTCAAGTGGATATATCTCTATAAGTTCCGATATCAAGATAATCCTTTCAGAGGCAGAATATTCGGGGTAGCATGAAGTAAGAAGAAGCTCCCTCTTGCCTGTACCCTCAAGGATATATACATCCTGCGGCTTTACTATCTCAAGCCCTGTCACCGCATATATAAAAAGTTCTCCCTTACTCGTTTCAAGATATATGAGATCGCCATCCTCAAGTTCGTCAATCCTTTTAAAAGGCGAACCATAAGTTGTCCTGTGGCCTGAAATGGTGGACCTTCCGGTATCGCCCGGAAGAGGCGTTTCGGGTATGTGGCCAGGTCCCTTTTTTAAAGTCTTTGTGTCCGCCCCTTCATTTACAATCCACTCCATTTCAATTTTCGGGATTTTAATCTTTAAGGGAAAGAAATCTTCCGCGGTTAAGCTGCTGTAGTCTATTTCCTCTTTACCGGCTCCCCCATTTACAGTTTCTTCCGCAATATCACTGGTTATATCTTCTTTAGCGGCGTCTTCCCCGGCAGTTGAAGGGGCTTTATCTTCCTCTTCCCCTTCCCCGGCCTCGGCTGGTTCTATCTCCTCTCCGGGCGGAGCCTCTCTTTTAACTTCCCATTCCGAAAGGGTACTTGCCTGTCTTACCCTTCCCACAATATTTGTAAATGTCGGGTACAGTAAAAATGACAGGCCTGCGATAGCAACTACAATAGTGGCTATTATCAGCGTTTTTATCTTTTTTGATTTTGGGAGCTTTATTTTCTTCACTTGCTTATTTTATTTATTCTTTTATAACCGTAATAATATTAAAGTTATTTTTACTTATCTTACCATCTATTTAAAACCTAAACATCAGCTTACTATAGCAGAAAGAACACTCTATTAAAATAAAGTGTTCTTTCTGCAAATTAGAGTTCTATAAGCTCCGCTCAGCTTTTAACTGATACCGGAATTTATATAGCTTATTTTATTATTGTTCTTTTCTCTTAAGCAGTCTTACAGCGGAAATACCTGTAAGTCCTCCTGCTACAATCAGCAACATACCTACAACATAGTAAATCCAGTTAAGTCCGGTAAAAGGAAGTTCCTGGATACCCAATACTTCTATTGTGGGTGGTGTCCTACGAGTAGTAGTTGTGGTGGTTGTGGTTGTAGTTGTAGTAGTTGTAGTACCGCCGTCATCTTCTTCTTCCTCTTCTTCCTCAAAAGGATCATTTATAAACGTGACCTCACAAATCGGTCCAGCTGCGGCACTATCAGTAAATTGCCCGTTCACGACAGCCTCCCCACATGGAGATGCTGCTAAAAATCTATCGTT
This sequence comes from uncultured Actinomycetota bacterium, assembly GCA_964424685.1. Taxonomy (GTDB): domain Bacteria; phylum Actinomycetota; class Humimicrobiia; order Humimicrobiales; family Humimicrobiaceae; genus JAQVEM01. The sequence continues at coordinate 3,907 of CAYRJH010000056.1, forward strand.
TATAAGGTTATCATTCATAACGATACCGGGACCACCGGTTTCCTCTATGTAATAAGTCTGGCCAAGAGGAAGACCGCAAACTACAGCCGGGCCTTCAGGAACATTATCGGTAACATTTATAGAAGCAGTTGCCACAGGTTCTCCTGTTCCATCTGGATTATCATAAATATCAAATGTGAATGTACCGCTGACTATTAAATTACCTTCCAATACTTTAATTATTGTTATACAGCCGGTTTCAGTTGGAGATTCCGAATCATTAAATACTGCAACTTCTGATTGTCCATCACTGTCTATAACTATAGAAGTATTGCTTGATGAGTCTAGTTGCCATCCTGCAGGAATATTCACTTCTGTTATTATATATGTTATTCCATCATCAACCGGAACAGTTATTAATGAAGAATCAGCAGTAGTTTGCCCTGCAGGTATAGTAACACTTATAGGATTTGTAACACCATCAGGTAAAGGACTGATATTAAAATAGAAGGTTATATCCTCGTTCAATGCTTCAGGAATATTTTTCCTTATGGTAATATCACCTTCCTCTTCTTCTCCACCACCACAAGAATAGTAAAAGGTGATGTGACTGATCGCCTTGCATGTGCTTGATGCCGAAAGTTCAGCAACAGTAACAGTGTTATTGGGAAGCCCGGTAAGTCCGCTAACACTATAGCAACCTCCTGTGGTCGTACCATCTGATGTTAAAGTCTCTACAAAATCGCTTCCTGCTTTAATCAGCACACCTGTTATGATACAGCCATCTTCTGCCGTCAGGTAATAGGTATCAGTGATGTCATCATTATTCGGTAGTTTTCCATCTTCATATTTTTTCCATCCATCCCCGGATTCTTTGGGATCATCCCAACCTAAATTGTAACCGACAGCAAAAAGTGAACCCATTGGTATCAACCATAAAACTAAGCTGGCTACAATAATCAACACCAGGAACCTTAATCCCCATTTTAACTTTCTTTTTTCACTCATTTTATTTTCCTCTCTATTAATTTTTACTAAAAAATATATTTAATAATTCTTTATAATAAAACCGCCCTTAAAGGCAGGTAGAATTTTTTTACTCCCCTATTCACTCCTCTGGTAAAACTCTAAACTTGCAAAATTCATATTTCATATCTTCTGCTTATATAATTTCTTCTAATCTATCTCTTAAAAAGTCCCTATAAACAAAAAAAACCGACCTTCTTAGTCGGTTTCGCTACTAGCTCCGCTTTCCTCAAGCGTCCAAGTAAGAGAAAAGCATCATTGCTTCTAAACTTTATACAAATCT
>CAYRJH010000057.1:0-4922 GCA_964424685.1 uncultured Actinomycetota bacterium
TAATTGATGGTAAAGGAAACGTAATATGGAGCAAGGATAGTTACATTGAAGGGAACACGCCTTATATTAAGACAGGAGAGACTAAAAATTTTTCCTTAATCAATAATTGTAATGGAAATGTTAATACTGGTGATACATTAGTTGTTTTGGCATATTTAAAGAAGAGCATAATCCTGCAGCCGGCAGCCAAAGATACGTCAGGCGCTAATGAAATTGCAGATAAGAATATTTTTGCATTATACAGAAGCGAGATCGGTTTTATAAATAATAAACAGTAATATAAAAAAATCTTAATGATTCAGCAGATTTGTTAATTTAACAGTATCTATAAAAACTGTTAAAAGTGTAACAAATCCATAACATTAAAAAAAGCCAGAATCCTATTAAAATAATTAATTTCCAAGTATTTCGACTTCAGAAACCTGTCCTCTCTTTTCATCGTAACCTTTCATCAAAGTTAGCTTCATTAATAATTAATATAACTTTACTTTATGATAACTAATTAAATATACCAATTCAATATATTTTAAAAAACCTTAAAAAAACCGCATCCCCTGGCGGCTTATTTATTGCAAGGATCACCAGATATGATTATACCTGTGAAAAGTTAGAAATAACTCATTGGATTTTTAGCAATTCCATTGATCCTTACTTCAAAGTGAAGATGGGGACCTGTAGTCCACCCGGTGGTACCAACATAGCCAATTGTCTGTCCCCTGCCTACTGGCTGGCCTCCTGACACGGCAAACCCATCCAGGTGCGCATAAAAAGTGGCAAAACCTCCTCCATGGTAAACCAGGATAAAATTGCCATACCCGCGATGGTAACCGGTTTGTATTACCTGGCCGGAATCTGCGGCTATAACCGGGGTTCCCCTGGCACAGTATATATCAGTCCCTGAATGAAAGCGGCCTCCCCTGGGACCAAATCCAGAGGATAGTTTTCCATTGGTGGGCCAGAGCAATTTTCCGGTAGGAGAAGTTCCCTGGGTCATGCCTTTTAAAACATCTTTAATTTCATTTTCTTTAGCGGAGAGCTGCCTGTCCATGGCCAGCAGCGCTACTTTATCCTGTTGAGTTTTCTGCAATAACCCTTTTTTCTCATTGTATATGATTTCGATTTCCTTACTTTTAGCTTCAGCCTGGGAAAGCAGCCTCTCTGTCTCCTTTTTGTTCTCTTCCTGTTCCTCTTTTAGATCAATTATATTTTCTTTAATTTCCAGCAGTCTTGACCTGTCTTCTTTTATATCTTGTATAGCCGTTACATCTTCCCTGGCAATCCTGTCCATCATTTTAATTTTGGAAAAAAAATCCAGGAAGTCTTCAGTGCCAATTAACAGTTCAAGCAGATTATTATTTCCATACTTGTAAATAGAAACTATCCGGTTATTTAAAATCTGTGTTTTTTTATCCAGATTAGATTCAATTTCTTTCAGTTCTTTGTTTTTCCCCTCGATTTTTATTATATTTTCCCCGATATTCTCTTTAGTCCTGGAGAGAGTCCGGTATAGTTCATCGAGTTCAGCAAGAGTTTTTAAATTCTGCTCTTCTACTACGTTTATCTGGCTTAACAGTTCCGATTCGCTTTCTTTTATTTCTTCAATTTTTTTTTGGTTCTGTTCTTTTTCCTGTTTTATATTGTCCAGCTGTTCTTCCAGGGGGGCAGCATAAATCAAAGCAGGATGAATCATAACAGCAGAAACACACAACAGGACCGCTATAATTAAAATTTTTTTAATTATATACAACAAAATAAATTTATAATTTTTTGTTTGAATTATACCATACTAAGCTGTGAGTTCTATCCGGACATGGATATATTATTTTTAATTATAATATTGATTTTGATTTATCTTGTAATGTTAAAGAAATCATCAAACTCATTGAGGGTAAGTGTTTATCCTGGGAGGCGGGCTTGTTTTACCAAACTCATATATCCTTAAGATAATCAAGAATCTTCTTTACAATCTTATAGTCTTCAATAAAGGCATATTTCGGCCACATCCGGACAGTGTAACGGCAGCATCCGGACACCTTGCCAGGACCTGTTTAAACTTCTGGGACTTTCATCTTCTATGATATGAAATTCAGGCAGGCTCTCTTGTTTTTTAAGCCTTCCTCTTGCCACGTTGCTATGGAATCCGTAATAACGGATAGCCTGTCCTCCCCTGCCAGGTATATGTGAGACCAGGGCTGCCATCCATTCAAGGGAGCTGAACTCTTTTGGAGTTATCCGTTACGCCCTTCCCAGCAACTTGTCGATCTCGACCATCTGTCTGGCTGTTAGTGGACCAAATTGCATTGCACCGGCGTTTTCCTTTACCTGTATTACGGTACGGAAGCCCGGGATCGGGAGTGTCTTCTGGCTTCGCGCCCATAACCAGGCCAGGGCGCCCTGCGCCAGGGTGCGGCCATTGCTTTTAAGAATTTCACTTACGGCATCACGCTTTTTCAGCCATTCGGGATTGGGCTTGCCGTTTTTGAAATATTTCATCCATTCCGGGCTTTTCTCACCGCGCACGTCATCAGCAGAGGTCTTTGTTTCAGCAGTATATTTACCGGTTAAAAGCCCCATAGCCAGCGGGCCGCGATTTAAAGCTGCCAGATTATATTTTTCACAAAGCGCAATTACTGCCGGATTGTTGTCTAAAACATTAAGCTGCAATTGAATTGCAGTACACTTTGGCCCCCGGGCAAATGCTTCCACCCGGTCGGGAAAGTCTGTGCTCCAGCCATAGGCACGGATTTTCCCTTCATTTACAAGCATTTCGAGCGTCTCACGCACCGGGGCTGCCTTGTCGGCCGGGAAACCATTGTCGTGGAATTGGTACAGGTCTATGTAGTCGGTGTTCAGGCGGCGTAACGAGTCTTCACATGCTTTACGGATGCCAGCCGGAGAGCTGTCACTGCCTGTTACCTGACGTGTGATTTCGTCAAAAACAGCGTTGAATTTTGTGGCTATAACAACATTTGAGCGGATTCCGTCTAACGCGCGTCCCAGGACCTGTTCGCTGTGTCCTGCTCCGTAGACATTAGCCGTATCGAAGAGAGTGATTCCCAGGTCGAGGGCGGCATGGATGGCTTTAATGGACTCGTTATCATCCACTTCACCCCAGCCGAGCGGTGTATTATTTTCCCAGAATGGGCCGCCAATAGCCCAGCAGCCAAGCCCCATCGGGCTGACCTTGATACCGGACCTCCCCAGTTTGCGTGAATTGATTTTAGGCATATTCTTTTTTCCTTTCATAAGATTAATTCTTTCATTAATTATATTTTGTAAATTGAATTCATTTATCTCATTAACATTATAAATACCAAACCAATTATGATAAGGGATTAATTCATAAAAAGTATAACTTGTTGATTTATTATCTTCTGGTAAAAGAAATACTTACCTTAAAATATCTCTGCCCATCAGCTCTTTTACATATCTAGCCACAGCCAGCGAAGCAGAAAGAGCCGGCGAATCCATCCCGATCAGATTTATGACCTTTGAATGCACCGGATCTTTTTCAATTACAAAATCATATTGGTCTTTTAGTTTGGCTCTGATACCAGATTGATGGAGGCCCAGATCTTCCAGCTTAAGATGGGGGAAAAAGGGCAATACCATATCCAGGTAATATTCAATTTCTCTTTTCTGGCTGTAGTCTTCCCGGTCCCGGGGTTTGGTATAGGCAGGCCCCACGATTACCGTATCTCCAACCAGGTATTTACCGTCTTTTAACTCCAGAGTTGGGGTAAGGTGCACCCCGGTGGATTTATGTACCTTTCCCATTTTTAGCTGTTTTTGAAATTCTTTAAAATCCACTTCCAGCTTGGTGCCATCGGGGAGATAGCCGTGGGGTACCGGATAGACATTCAGTCCGTTCATATAAATATTATCCCTTTTGCTTTTATAGAACCTGGCCCATTCGCCGCCCACCGGGTCCATCCGGTAGGGACTGGCATGATCTATCATACGGGCTATATCATCAGAATAAAGTCCTGCGGCATTTATCAGTATCCTGGTTTTAAATATTTCAATTCCGGTATCCGATTTTATTTTGACCTCTATGCCTTCATCCTGAGGCTTTATTCCTACTGCCTCATTTCCCAGCAGGAAAATGACTCCGTATGATTCGGCCAGACGGTAAAGCTTATCCACCAGAACAGTGGGCTCGATTATCCCCGAAGTGGGTACATATAAAGCGGAAACCGCTGCGATATTTGATTCATATTGATTTACCCTGCCGCGGTCGATTTTTTCAATTCCGGGGACCCCATTTTCAAGAGCGGTCCGGTAGACATCTTCCAGGTACTCCTCTTCCAGACTGTCAGAAGCCACTACCAGCTTTCCGGTTTTTTTATGGGGGATATTATGCTCCTTGCAGAACTCATAGAGCAGCCTGTTGCCCTCCACGCAAAGTCTTGCTTTTAGCGGTCCTGCTTTGCGGGAGTAATAGATCCCGGAATGTATCACACCTGAATTCCGGGAGGACTGGTTTTCGCCATTTATCTGCCTGTTTCTCTCGATAAGTACGATTTCCAGGCCGGAATCCCGGGAAAGCTCATAAGCTATGGCACAGCCTATGACCCCGCCGCCTATTATAGTTATTTGAACTTCTTGGGACATATCCCCCTGACCATAAATAATCTTTATTCTCTTTCAACAGATATAGTAGCTTTAGTGACTATTGCTGCAATAGCGCCTATTGCGGCCCATACCGGTAAAAGTATTGCACCGACTACTCCGAGTGTTAAAGGAATCTGGATAAGTGTTTTTCCTTCTTCACTTTTTATGGTAATCCTTCTAATATTTCCTTCTTTTATCAGCTCCTTGATTTTTGCCAGTAAATCTTCACCTTTTACCTCAAATTCCTCTTTATTTTCTTTATTAATTTTTATCACCTTCCTTTTAATTAAATTTATAAACTATTCTGC
>CAYRJH010000058.1:0-4786 GCA_964424685.1 uncultured Actinomycetota bacterium
CACCCGAAGATATTTCCAGCCTGCATGAAACCAGCGTATCTTCAGTTATATTATCCATTAAACTTAAGAGGGTTTTTAAAGTAATCTTCCCGCCGGCATCCAGGATGCCAATATCCCAGCAGGTCTCCTCCCCGTTTGATATAAAATAGTCCCGGGTAATAAGATTGACTTTTACATTTTCAGCTTCCATGCTGCCGCTGTTTACAATATTTATATAAACCATTAAATCTTCACCGGGATATGTGTCGCCGCTGTTTATATCTACAAATTCTATACTGGAACCTGCAAATGACGGTAATAACCTCCCGGTGCTCCCGTCTCTGTCTTTGCTGCCCCTTTCGCTGATACCGGTAAATATTGAACAACTTACAAAAATAAATAGTATAATTATTGAAAAAATAAATAATGCCGGTATATGAATAAGTTTTTTTAGATTTTTATTAAAGAATTTCATACTTTTCTTTTTCATTTTTTATTTTTTAATATCCTATAAAAAAGCAGTATTATCCTGAGGACTAATAGGCATTTTAATTATCAATCTCTTTAATCCTTTATTTCTATTTCTATATCATCGCAGTCAATATAAAATCCACTTGTTGTTAACCTGAATTTTACCGGTGACTTTCCGGGAGCAACACTCCTCAGTCCTACTATTAAATTTATTTCACTCTCCCCTTCTATAATATATGAATCGCTTACCCACATATAAATACCTCCGCTGATGCCTGGATACTGGTTAATATATCCGTCGGGACTAACTTCTATAAGTTCGATATTATCCGGAAGCTCAAGTTCAAGGGAACTAATTTTAATACCTTCTTTATTTTTGTTTTTAATAGTATATTCCACATTAAATTTTTCCCCAAAATTTTTTGTATGGCTGTCGATTGAATAACTGATCCCGACATTTACTGCCGGCTCAATAACCCTGTAAAGCTTTAATACTTCGTCATACCTGGACCAGCAGTAAGTTCTTCCTATCTGTTCCGCTTCAAATACCGACAATAAAGCGCTGTAGTTGCCTACAAAGTATACCGTAATGTTATTATCAAGAGCTTCAATCATATTATCCGCCGTATATTCCGGAACTTTATGAGAAATATAATCTATATTCTTTTCACCATATACATATTTATCTACATACATCCCGATATTGGTCGACTTTGCAAGAACATATACTTTAGAGTCGCTCTCCATATTGCTGAAAGCTTCATCCCAGAATTTATAAACATCGGAAGGTTCCGAATGGTCAAGCGCAGCGTAATTTTCCAGGATTAAACATGAAGGCAGGAAAATAAAAAAAAGTAAAATAATCGTTATCAAGAAGTATTTTAAGAAGCTATCGATTTTTAAGACTTTTCTGCTTCCGATTGATCTATTAAAAAGAAAAATTGTTCCGTCCAGTATAAGCAGCAGCCCGAACGCAATATAAAAAGAAAAAACAATCATTGAATTAAGCAGATAGTTCCGCAGTGCATGCCCGGCATATAAAGGCGGCACAACAAAATTTAGAATTACCAGTAAAAATGTACAGAGAGCAAACTTTATATTTTTCCTGATTAAAAAAATAAAGCCTGCAAGCGCTATAATAAGCAGTACGATTCCATAAGTTTCATAAAACATGCCAAGGTAATCTTTTATTACTTTAAGAATCAATGATAAACTTTTATCCCCGAAACTTCCGCCATGCAGCTCGCCCGTTACATTCTTTCCTGTTATATAATAGAAAAAGCTTAAAGGGCTGGTTACCTCTCCATACCCCTGAAGGGACCTTATGGGGAGATATAAATACGATAAAAGAGGCAGGATAAAATATAATATACTGACAGGGACCGCCCTAACACTTTTAAAAATAGCGGGATTAATAATAATTACATATAAAACAATGGCCGGGACCAGGAAAAAGGCAAGAGGATGGTTTGTTAAACTCAAGCCCAGGCAGAAAAAGAAAAAATACAGGTATTTCCTTGTTTTGTTTTCGCTGTAAAGGATTGCAGAAAAAATCAATAAAATGAAAAAAAATGTATGTAATGTGTCAAATTCCAGTCTATTTGCCACTTCCCAGAAAGGCACGATAAAGGCAAATATCATGGAACTTATAAAGCTTATAAATCCTCTCTTTGCCAGTCTTGCGATTGAAAGAAATAAAAATAAAATGGTAAGTGCGCCGAATACAGCCGAAAAAAGATTAAGCCTTAAGGCAATATCGCCAATAGGCAGGAAGGTAAAAAGTTTTTCCAGCATTGAAAAGACCGGATACCCGGTAGGCACCATAAGGCTCATTTCTAAAATCTGAAGCGCAAACCAGCTTGTATCCCCGCCGATTAATTTACGTTCCAGTGTAAGTAAATAAATAATAAACGGGATGATAAAAGAAAGAATTGAAAATATAATTATTTCTCTATTTAGAATGAGCTTCTTAATCTTTTGTATCATATAATCCTTCCAATAACTTCTCCGGTAAAACTTTCCTATAAATGATAATCTATAAATTAAATATTACAACTCCGGCAATCACTAAAAGATTCCCTATGATCCTTAATCTGTCAATATCTTCCTTAAGGACCTTCCATGAAAATAACATAATAAAAAAGTAGCTCAATGCGGTAAAAGAATAAAAATTTGAAAAATCTATTACTCTCATTACAATTATCGAGAATACAGGGACAAGCATAAATAAAAATATACTTATAAGCAGATATTTATTTTTAAGATTATAAACTAAAGGTTTTCTAAAATCTACCTGCCTGGCTCCCAGTTTAAGAATTACCTGGGCCAGGGCAACCAGGAATTGAATGACAACCGCTAAAGAAATATATAAGTAAAACATATATCAGACACCTTCTAACTTTTTACCGGACATGGTTATAATTAAGACTCCCGCCACTATGACTGCTGAACCTATTATTTTTTGTATGGTAACAGGTTCCTGGAATAAAATTTTCCCTAAAAACAGCGATAAAAAGTAATTCAGGCTCAAGAATGGGTATATAAAAGACAGCGTGAATTTTCTGTGAAGAATAAACCAGAATGTAAATTTCAAACCATAGGTCAATATAAGAACGGACAGCCATAAAATAAAAATTCCCGAGAAATTAAGGTTCATACCAATATATTTGCTCGCGATTATACTCAATAAATTAATGCTAACGGTAAGAACAACTATAAAGATATAAAAAAAATTGTTACTTATCTTATTAATATTTTTAAACTTCATTTTTTAACTTTTTTAAGTATGTCCAGACAGACAAATACCGTAAAAAACATTTTATATTAAATCGTGAAAAACATTTTATATCAAAACCCGCCAAATTATAAGTTTTTTTTACAGACTCAAAAAGTATAAAAACTTCTTAAAGCCTGTTATTTTTTATGTTATAGTTATAAAATTATCTAAGTGAAATTCCGGTACCGGCATTTGTGAATTCTGGTAAGCCTGATAAGCTTTTCATTAATAAGCAATTATATTTTGTGTGGCTAAACTAATATGGCAAAAAAATTACTGGTAGCAATTCCCGCATATAACGAAGAAGAAAAAATAGGAGAAGTAATACGGAACATTCCGGACGTAATCAGAGGAATATCAAAAATCCATATTCTTGTCATTGATGACGGCTCTACTGATAAAACTTCAAAAATCGCCGCTGATTCAGGCGCCCTTATTTTAAGAAATCATAGCAATATGGGGTACGGAGTAGCATTCAGCAAAGCCCTTCAGTATGCTGTGGACCAGGGTTTTGACCTTATGGTCAGTATTGACGGAGATGCACAATTTGATCCAAAAGATATCCCAAAACTTATTAAACCTATAATAGAAAATAAAGCCGATCTTGTAACTGCTTCTAGATTTATCAATAAAGACTACTATCCAAAGATGCCTCTCTCCAAATTGTGGGGAAATAAATTAATGTCAATATTAATCAGTAAACTTGTCGGCAGGAAATTTTATGACGTTTCCTGCGGATTCAGGGCATACTCGCAAAAAACTTTGCTTTCCCTGAATCTTCATGGGAAATTTACTTTTTCCCAGGAAACCTTTATTGATTTATCATTTAAAAGATTAAGGATTTTAGAAATACCAATCAAGGTAAAATACTTTCCTTCGCGGGTCTCAAAAATTTCCTCCAACCTTTTTATATATGGAGTAAACGCACTGAAAATCATCTTTGAAACATACCGCGATTATAAGCCGTTTACCTTTTTTTCTTATATCGCCCTCTTCTTTTTTATAATAAGCATCTTTTTTGGTTCAATTTTATTATATACATATATAACAATAGGGTCGTTTCATCCAAATGTATGGTCCGGATTCGTGGGAGGCACCTTTCTTTTTATCTCTCTTACTTTTTTTATAGTAGGAATATCGGCAGATACAATTAAAAGAATCAGGGTCAATCAGGAAGAGATTTTGTACCTTTTAAAAAGAAATTCCTTAAAAAATAAATGAAAAAGATTTATTTTATAAAAATATTATACTATCTATTTTTTGCATTAATTTTTTTTCTGGCATTAATAGTTTTTTTTGAAATTACAAGTCCTGAATTCTACAATACGCATCTGAGGGATTTCTTCCATAAAATAGTAAGCATTCTTAACTTCTAATGTTTTTCTCATCTGCTTCAACATGCTTTCCTTCAAAATAAGGCCTGACAATGTATGTAATTCCCCCTACTATTCCTACGATAATCAGCATAAATAATATTAAAAGAGAACATAAAGCAGCTTTATTACTTGCCGCTCCCATTGCAACCATAATAAATACAAGAGAATTCTCCCTCAGCCCGAT
>CAYRJH010000059.1:0-2426 GCA_964424685.1 uncultured Actinomycetota bacterium
CATTTTCAAGTTTTATACCAATCTCTTCGCTTATTACCTTGCCGTTGGTTACTATGGCAATATCTTCCAGCATAGCTTTTCTTCTATCGCCAAATCCGGGAGCCTTTACGGCAACAACGGTAAGAGTGCCTCTGAGTTTATTGACAACTATAGTTGCCAGCGCTTCCCCTTCAACATCCTCAGCAATTATCAGAAGAGGTTTTCCCGATTGCTGTATTTTTTCTAAGATAGGGATCAAATCTCCGACAGCTGCTATTTTCTGATTGGCAATAAGGATGTAAGGTTCATTAAGGACTGCTTCCATTCTTTCAGGATCGGTAACCATGTATGGAGACAGATACCCTTTATCAAACTGCAGGCCTTCAACAAGCTCGATCTCTATGCCGAACTTATTCGATTCCTCTACAGTGATAACTCCATCTTTTCCCACTTTATCCATGGCATCGGCTATGGTATTACCGATTTTCTCATCTGCTGCTGATATGGCCGCAACTTCAGCTATTTTCTTTTTGTCAGTGGCAATATCCTGGCTCATCTTTCCAATCTCGTCTACCACTGCATTAACTGCTTCCTCTATGCCTTTTTTAAGCAGCAGCGGATTAGCCCCAGCCGCAACATTCCTTAAACCCTCTTTTACCATTGCCTGTGCAAGGAGCGTGGCTGTCGTGGTACCGTCACCTGCGACATCATTGGTTTTAGTTGCAACTTCTTTTAGCAGTTGGACCCCTGCATTTTCAAAAACATCCTCAATCTCAATTTCCCTTGCAATAGTCACTCCATCATTTGTAATGGTAGGAGCGCCGTATTTTTTATCAAGCACCACATTCCTGCCCTTGGGGCCAAGAGTAACTTTGATTGCATCCGCTATTATATTTACTCCCCTTTCCAGGGATCTTCTTGCATCCTCATTATATTTAAGTTCTTTAGCCATTTTCTTTTTCCCTCCTTCTAAAAATAAATACTTTTATTCTATAACCGCCAGAACATCACTTTCCCTTATAATAAGGTGTTCCTCTCCGTCGATTTTTACTTCCGTCCCTGAATACTTTGAATAAAGGACTACCTCTCCGACTTTTACCTCCATAGGAATTTTATTGCCCTTATCATCTCTACCACCATTGCCAGCTGCAATTACTTTTCCTTCCTGGGGTTTTTCCTTTGCGGAATCCGGAAGAACGATCCCTGTCTTAGTTTTCTCTTCACTAGGATTAGGTTTTACCAATAATCTGTCACCAAGCGGTTTATATCCCATTGTTTCTCCTCCTTCTTAAATAATTGTATATTTATGTAAATACACTAAATAAAATCAGCACTCCTGTATATAGACTGCTAACATTTAGAAATAATATTATAACAAAATTAAAAAATCAAGTGGTAAGTAAGAGAAAAATTAATTAGATATCACTCCTGGAATAGACATCAACCTTAAGATTGTCAAATCTTCCCTCCAGAAACCTGTAATATCCGAGGCACGCAACCATTGCTGCATTATCCATACACAGATAAAGCGGAGGGATATATATTTTCACATTGTTTTCCTCACCCCTCCTGAAAAATTCCTTTCTGAGTTCACTATTAGCCGCAACGCCGCCGCTTATTAAAATACTTTCTACGCCAAACTCTTTTGCGGCTCTGATTGTTTTCTTAGTTAAAACCTCTACTATGGACCGCTGAAAGCCTGCAGCAAGACGGGGAATATTTTCTTTTAAAAGAAGTTTTTTATCCTTTTTTGTCCTATAGATCAAAGAAGTCTTAAGCCCGCTGAAGCTGAAGTTAAAATCCCCACTGTCTATCATTGGTTTTGGCAAATCTATATAATCCGGTTCTCCCTCCCGGGATAACTTATCAATTACGGGCCCCCCTGGATAACCCAGATTCAGGTACCTCGCGATTTTATCATACGCTTCTCCCGCTGCATCATCTACGGTGTACCCTATTTTTTTTATATTCCGGTTCCCATCAATATAGTACAGGCTTGAATGCCCCCCCGAAACAATAAGCCCAATGAAATTGCCTTCAATAGAAGGGTTTTCAATCATATTGGAATATATATGCGCTTCAAGGTGGTTAATGGCGATAAGCGGTATTTTTTTAGAATAACTTATAGCTTTTGCCGCACCCATCCCGACTAAAAGAGAGCCGATAAGTCCCGGCCTGTTTGTAACGCTCACTGCATTAATCCTGTCAAAACCTGTACCGGCCTTATCAAGTGCTTCTTTTATCACTATATCTATCACTTCTATATGTTTCCTTGACGCTATCTCGGGGACAATACCTCCATATTTACTATGGATCCCGGCTTGAGAGGAAACTATATTGGAAAGCACGGTATTGCCGTTATTGACCACCGCGGCGCAGGTATCATCGCAGGAAGTTTCTATACCCAGTATATATATGTCTTTTTTTATTGCGCCTTCTATTATATT
>CAYRJH010000059.1:2526-4648 GCA_964424685.1 uncultured Actinomycetota bacterium
GCTATAAACCCGCTGTTTTTAAAACCTATGCCCAGCGCAACAGCGTCAAGTGAATTTATCCCGTAAGCAGGCTTTCCCTCAAGCCAGGATAAAATTTTTATAACACTTACCCCTATCCTTGTCCCGGTAAAATCACCCGGTCCGGAGTTTACTCCAAAAATATCTATTTCTTTTAAAGTAAGTTTTGATTTTGCCAGTGCGCGGTCAAGCAGTCCCATTATATTTACCATGTGATTCATGCCGCCGTTACCGGTTGCTTCTGAAAGCAGTATGTCATTGCTGCTAACAGCCGCGCTTAATCTTTTTGTGCTGCTGTCAATACTTAAAATGTTCATAAACTGTTATTTTTCCTTCTTTTTACCTGTTTATTCTTTTATTTACTTATCTTTCCTTATTTTTACCCGGTATCTTTTTAAATTCCAGCAATTTTAAATCCCAGTACCTGCCGGCGCTTTTAAAGATAATCTTTCTTTTTGTATCTTCACTCTCTTCATCCAATAAATAACTTAAATTTATCTCAAGAAATTCTTTTGCTATAAAATCTCTTATCTTATCCCCCCACTCAATGCAAATAACTGACTTGTCGTCATAAAGGTAATCATCAAGACCAATTCCATTAACCTCATCAATATTTTCCAGCCTGTAGAGATCCGCATGGATGAGCTTTCTGTGGCTGTCGATCTTATACTCATTAAGAAGAGTGAAGCTGGGGCTTGAAAGATTTTCTGCCAGGCCAAATCCTTCGGCCAGCCCGGAGATAAAAGTTGTTTTACCGCCGCCAAGCTCGCCGGTAAAAAGGATAATATCCCCTCTTGAAACAATCTTTGAGAAAGATTTCCCGAGGTTTTTGGTAAATAAAGGAGAATCTGAAATAATCTCAATTTGCATGTTAAAAGAGCCCTAACTGTTCGTTTTTTTCCTCTTTGTTTTTTTCAACTTCATTTTCCAGGCTTAAGATATCTTCGTGAAGGCTGCCCGTTTCGCCGCCAGGATCAATTAATTTTTTTATTTTTTGAAAATCCTGCCTTAAAATTTCCATTCTTGAAGGTGTGTACAGAGCGGCTGCAGGATGATTTATAGGCATAATTATACGGTTATTTATTTTATACACATTACCCCTGAGGCCCGTAATACCCCTGTCAGTATTCAGAAGAAGCTGGGTGGAATATTTGCCCATTGTGCATATTATTTTCGGGTCAATTATTTTTATCTGCTCCATAAGGTAATCTTTGCAGATATTAATCTCATCTACTTTTGGGTCCCTGTTGCCGGGGGGCCTGCATTTCAATACATTTGCAATAAAGACTCCACTCCTGTCATACCCAATAGAACCAAGCAGCTCATCAAGGAGTTTCCCGGCCTGGCCCACAAAAGGAAGACCCTGCAGGTCTTCGTTTTTCCCCGGAGCTTCCCCCACAAGCATAATTTCCGCACAGGCGCTTCCGCTTCCAAAAACGAATTTCGTCCTGCTTTCTGACAGGCTGCATTTGCTGCATTCCCTGATTTTTAGATAAAATTCCTTAAGTTTTTCTCTTCTGCCAGATTCATCCATGACTTTTTAAATTATATAAATTATTTTTTATAATTATTTATAACTTATAATATTACATAGTTCAATATTTATACAACTTCATTTACAAAAATCTAAAATTCTTTTATCATTGGCGTTAAAGCAAATAAAATAATCATATAGTAAAGGATATAATTATGAAAACTAAAACAGCAATTATTTTGATAGCTGCAGCACTTGTTTTTGCGTCACTTGCCGGAGGGTGTAAAATGGGTCCGGTGGAAATTATTGAAGTCGTTGCGTGTAAAAATGTGGACAACGAATACAAGCCGATAGACCCCGCAACTGTTTTCCCGTCAGGAACCGAGATTGTATACGTATCAGTTAAAATTAATAATATGACCACAGAAGATAAAATAACTACCAAATGGAATTATCTTGAAACAGGAGACGAAATCAATGTTACTGACTTTATATCAGATGAACCCGGTTCAGGATATATTGGTTTCAGCCTGTCTATTGACGGAGGCTTCCCGGCAGGAAGCTATAACTCACTAGTCTACCTTAATGATGAACTGATTGAAACCGTGGAATTCTCGGTTGAGTGATTTT
>CAYRJH010000060.1:0-2269 GCA_964424685.1 uncultured Actinomycetota bacterium
AAAACTGGCTTCAAGTGTTGGGAAAATAGACAATGCAATAGATGATATACAAAAAACTATCATCAAGAAATTATTTTGTTCCGTATTTAATAAAAAGGAAAACATAAAAATTATTGCGGGCATATCTTTAGTGGCAAGATATCTGGAAAGGATTGGGGACCATTCCGTAAGTATCGGTGAAAGGGTCCAATATTATATGAGTGGTGATTATACAGTTTTTCATAGTGATATCTAAAAACACTCGCTATCTCTTAATTTGCAAAATTCACTCTCACATTCAACTTCTATGGTAGAATGTTCCAGCTTCAAGGATTCCATAATTTCTTTTGCTTTTCTCTTTATATCAATTATTTCCTTTACGGTCGTATTATCCTTCACCACTATATGAGTGCTCAGCACGTTATTTAAACTGTCTATTGACCATATATGTGTATGATGGACATTTAAAACATTGTCTATTTTTAATATTTTATCTTCAATTTGCTTAATACTTACACCTTCCGGTACTGCCTGTAAAAAAATGGAAAATGTTTTTTTAAGATTAATAATTACTCTATATAAAATATAAATTGTAATTAATATTGATAATATTGGATCCAGTATGGGAATGTTTTTAAAAATCATTACGATACTGACAATAAAAACCGCTACCCATCCCAGAACATCCTCAAAAAGATGCAGGGCCACAATTCTCTCATTTAATGATTTTCCCTTCCTGACCCGCAGTACAGCGATTCCGTTTACAATAATACCTCCTGCTGCAAGAATCAGCATTCCTTTTGCATTCGGTTGTTCCGGATTAAATAACCTGGGCACTGCTTCAAATAATATATAAATAGAACCGGCAATCAATATAAGACTATTAATTAATGCAGCAAATAACGAATATCTCCTGTATCCGTATGAATATCTCTCATCCTTTTTCTTTCTTGAATATCTTTCCAGAAACCAGGATAATCCAAGTGAGAGGCTGTCCCCCAGATCATGCAGGGCATCGGATATAATAGCTACACTATTAGTCCAGAATCCACCTATTATCTCAATAATAGTAAATCCAAGATTTAAAAAGAAAGCCAGCCTGATATTTGAGATGCTATCTTGCTTATTATTACTAAAATTTTTCATAATGCATTTTAATTTATCTAAACTGTGTATTAGTAAATAAAATAATTACTTTTTAAGGGAAACTTTTCCTTATACTATTTTTAATAAATTGAATCATTTCCACTCTATCAGATTTCCAATCCATTTTAAATTATTTTAAATAAAAAATATCATTTTTAAAAAGAAAAATTTTTCTTTCATATCAAACATTCATAAAGTATAATTTTGCATAAAACATTTTTATAAAATAGTCAGAGGGGCATAATGAAACTTAATAAAAATAAACATGGCTTAATTTTACTTACGTTTTGCCTGATAATAATTTTAATCGGGATAATCCCAATTTCTGGATGGATAAGACAGCAGTCAGATATTTACGAGGTTCAGCCCTCCCGGCCTTTACTGGGAACAGGCACCAGGCCAGTTGCTGTCATGGTCGAAAATAGTTTCGCTGCAAGACCCCAATCCGGATTGAATCTTGCTGACGTGGTATTTGAAGTGGTGGATGAGTACGGCATTACAAGATTCGTAGCAATCTATAATTCCAATGATGCTCCGGTGGTAGGCCCTGTAAGAAGCTCAAGACCTTATTATGCAGAAATTGCCAGGGGGTTTGATCCAATTTATGCTTTTTTTGGTACCTATCCGGAATGCTATAAAGTAATAGAGGACATGGGTATGTATGTTTTAAGTGCAATGTCGGATAGCTCGGGCAATAGTTCCATTACCGGGCAGGCTCCTTACTGGAGGGACTGGAACAGAAGTTCTATCCAGGAACATACTGCTTTTATGTCGGTAGCAAAATTAAAGGAAAAAGCCTCCCAGCTGGGTTATCCACTGGCAGGTAATGGTATCCCATTCCCCTATAAAACTGAAGCTCCGGTATCGGATAGAGGGAACATTTCAAATATTCATATTGATTTTTCCACTCATGCATATGCGCCGCGCGGTTTTAATATAGATTACACTTATAACAAAGATGGTAATTATTACCTGCGGTATATGGGTGGCAGCGCTCACAGGGACTATAATACCGGTGGGCAAATCACAGTTAAAAATGTAATAGTAATGGTTACCGATATTATGGGGCCTCTGGATAATTACGGCCATATGGATGTTAGAACCACGGGAAGCGGAACTGCTTTTATCTTTCAGGATGGTAAGG
>CAYRJH010000060.1:2369-4264 GCA_964424685.1 uncultured Actinomycetota bacterium
TTTATATATGGATATACAGAAAAGGGCTGCAGGATATCATAGGTATAGGGATAATGGCTATTTCTATCATCTGTATATCAGCATATATACTCCAGCAAAGCATTCCATTAAATAATTTAAAGGTGCTTTTTGATAAGATCCAGTATACCGGTACTATTCTACTGCCAGTCGGATTATTTCTTTTAGTGGCCAAGTATGTTAATTTCAATAAAATTTTTAAATTAAAATATATGCTCCTTATCGGTGCTTTTCCGATTATTACTTTGTTTCTTGTCCTGACAAATGAATTTCATAGACTTATCTGGGTTAATGCCAGCCTCGTTTTATTTGATTCTTTTAATCTGATTGTTAAGGAATATAATACTTTATATTTTGTTTTCATTTTTTATTCAAGTATTCTAGCCCTGGCCGGTATAATTATAAGTATTGTAAGCATTATAAAATCATATAAAATACCCGACGGTCAAAGCCGCTGGAAAAAACTCCTTCTCATTCCGTATGTGTCTATTCCATGGTTGATTATTTTAGTTAAATATTTGGGCTTTAATCCTTTTCCTTACATAAATGAGGTGCCCATAATAACCATAGTGTGTACCCTTGCCATTATTACTGTTCTCAATAAAACCAGGATACGGGAGATTATGCCCGTTGCGCTTGAAACTATTTTTGAAAATATGGATGATGGGCTGATACTAGTTGACAGTAAAGAAAATGTTTTAAAATTAAACTCTGCTTCCCAGAAAATCTTTAAAACCCCGCTAAATAACATAGCCGGGAAATCAGTTAATTCTCTATTAACCGGACTGGATGAAAATCCGGATATTCTTCTGGGCAATGAAGATTTAAAGATAGGAAATAACGGAAGTCAATGTTTCTACAATACCAGGCAAACAGAGATAAAAAATAATGGCGGTAAGCCCCTGGGAAAAGTAATTGTATTAAGAGATATAACGGAAATAAGAAAAGCAGAAGAGGAAATAAAATATTTAAGCTTTTATGATAAATTAACCGGTGCTTATAACAGGGCTTTTTTTGATATTGAATTAAAAAGACTCAATGCCCAACGTCAGATGCCTTTAAGTCTGGTAATCGGTGATGTAAACGGGCTTAAAATAATTAATGATGCTTTCGGTCATGCATATGGAGATGAACTCCTTAGAAAAATTGCAGAGATACTTAAATCATGCTTCAGGAAGGAAGATATTGTCTCAAGGTGGGGCGGAGACGAGTTTAGCATTTTACTACCCCGTACATCGCACTCCACTACTATGCAGATAGTGGAGCGGGTACATAAAAAATGCATGGAATATAGTACAAATTCCATGTTAGTAAGCATATCTATGGGAGTCGCAACTAAAGAAAAATCTAAGGGGGACACCGAAGAATTATTAAAAGAAGCAGAAGATAAAATGTATAGACACAAACTTATGGAAAACCGCAGTGCCCGCAGTTCTATTATTGCTTCTCTTGAAAAAGCTTTAGAAGAAAAAGATTTTGAAACCGAAGAACACACTAAAAGAATGAAAAAATATAGTTTACTTTTTGGCCAGGAACTTAAACTCTCTGATTCTAAATTGGACGAATTAAGTCTTCTGTCTACACTGCATGACATTGGGAAAATTGGTATCCCTGATAATATTATTTTAAAGCCCGGTAAACTAAATAAGAACGAATGGCAAGTTATGAAACAACATTCAGAAATTGGTTACAGGATAGCGTCTTCCAATCCCGATCTAGCTCATATAGCCAAGTCTATTCTGCATCATCACGAAAGATGGGATGGAGGAGGTTATCCTTATGGCCTATCTGAATTTGAAATCCCAATGACTTCAAGAATAATATCCATTGTTGATGCTTATGATGCTATGATAAATGACAGACCCTACAGGAAAGCT
>CAYRJH010000061.1:0-4148 GCA_964424685.1 uncultured Actinomycetota bacterium
GGCCTCTGCGAATAGCTTAAAAGAAATTTTACCGTTATTATATCAAGAATAACTTTTATTGTTCTGGAAACTCCGTACTTTGATTTGCCATATTTTCTGCTGTGATGCCTGACAGGAACCTCCGCAACTCTTACTCCCATCCAGCTTGCTATTGCAGGAATGTACCGGTGCATCTCTCCATACAGTTCAATATTTTTTACCACTTCTTTCCTGTAGGCTTTCAGGGTGCATCCATAATCATGAAGATAGACTCCGGTAAGTTTCGATATTATTTTATTTGCAACTGCTGAGGGGAATCTTCTTGTAATGGCTTTATCTTTCCTGTTCACGCGCCAGCCGCTTACAATATCATATCCTTCATTTATTTTTTCAATTATAAGAGGTATATCGCGGGTGTCATTCTGCAGATCTGAATCCAAAGTCACTATTACCTCTCCTTCGGCGAAATTAAAACCGGCGCTTATAGCCGGTGTCTGCCCGAAATTTTTCCTGAATCTTATAATTTTAAATAACTTATTTTTACCATGTATTTTTTTTAGCTCATCAAAAGTGCCGTCTGTGCTTCCATCATCTATAAGCAGCACTTCGTATTTCAAAGACATCTCTGAAAGAGTCCTGTCAAGCTCTTCGTAAAGTTTTGCAACACTTTCTCTTTCATTATAGATAGGAATTACGATGGATAAATCAATACCGGATGCATTTTTTTTTGAAATATTACTCATTAAATAAGCTTTCTTCCTTTTTTTCTTTGTACCATTCTATAAATTTTATTAAACCCTCTTTAATATTGGTTTCAGGAGAATATTTTAACATTTTTTTTGCTTTTCCAATATCGGCATAAGTCATAAAAACATCACCCGGCTGGCTTTCTACAAACTTTAATTTTGCCTTACTTCCCGTGATATCTTCAATCAGCCCCACCAGGCTTATTAACTTTACCGAATTTGAATTTCCAAGGTTAATAACCTCAAAGCCATTTATTTTATCAAGACTGCCTGCCACACCGGAGATTATATCATCTATATAGGTATAATCCCGCGAAGAGGAGCCATTGCCATAGATTTCTATCCGCTCTCCGTTCAGTATCTGCCTTGTAAACTTATGTATTGCCATTTCAGGCCTCTGGCGCGGTCCATAGACCGTAAAAAATCTAAAGCATAAAACAGATATTTTATAAAGACTGTGATAAGTATGGCAGATTAGTTCCCCTGCTTTTTTAGTAGCTGCATAAGGGGATATGGGGTAGTCTACATTATCATCCTCTGAAAAAGGAATTTTTTTGTTCCCGCCATAAACAGATGATGAAGAAGCAAAAATTAATTTTGAAATATTGTGATTTTTACAGCATTCCAGCAAATTAACGGTACCGGTAACATTTACCTTTTCGTATAAAAGAGGATCTTTTATCGACGGCCTCACTCCTGCTTTTGCCGCCAGGTGAATTACTAATTCTATATTATTTTTTGAAAAAATCTCATCAATCTGCTCCAGGTTGCAGATATCCACACGGTAAATTTTAAAATTATTATCCTTAATGATTTTTGAAATATTATTTTCTTTTATGGCAGGTTTATAAAAATCATCAAAATTGTCAATACAGATTACCTTAAATCCGAGATTTATCAGTTTTTCACAGAGATGGGAACCGATAAATCCCGCTCCGCCCGTTACCAGGATATTCATTACTTTTTAATCCTTACAGCCTATAATTATAAAATGGGAACCATTTAAAAAATTCTAACTAATTATACACAAAATATATTATTTTATTAATCGTAAAATTAAAAATTCTTTAGCAGCTTTTATACCTCTCTCTTCTGGCTTTGCTGTAGTCAACGGTTATAAAAAAGTAATTTAATTGCTAAAAAAGAAATCCAGGGGAGGGATTTTTCCGGTAAAAACCTTTTCTATTAATCCTAAATGATATAAAATATCGGAGATGATTTTTCCTTGGAAATTTTAAACAGCTTAAAAATTTTTACATTATTTAAATAAATTAATTGTCATTAAATCCTTTAAGGAAAGGAAGAGAAATTGAAATTACTGGTAACCGGTGGTACGGGTTTTACCGGCAGCCGGCTGGTAGAATACTTAATCAATAAAGGTCATAATGTCACAGCACTTGATAATCAAAAAGGCATCTTATATGACTTTCTTGTAAAAAAAGGAGCAAATATTATCCTTGGCTCGGTAACCGACAGGGAAACTGTAAAAAGATCTTTAGACGGTGCAGATGGTGTCTTTCATCTTGCAGCAGCTTTCCGGCAGATCAACGCTACACAAAAAACTTACCGGGATATAAACATAGAAGGAACCCGCATACTCTGCGAGGAGGCGCTTAAAAAACCTCTTAAGAAATTTGTTTATTGTTCCACACAGGGTGTTCATGGAGATATCAAAAATCCTCCCGGCAATGAAGATTCTCCGATAGTACCGGCTGATTATTATCAGTACACCAAACACGAAGGCGAAAAGGTAGTAAAGGAATTTACCTCAAGAGGGCTTAAAAGTGTCATAATAAGGCCCACTGCCATTTACGGGCCCGGCGATCCGGAAAGGTTTTTCTATCTGTTCCGTTTTGCCAAAAAAGGAAAATTCTACATGTTTGGAAACGGAAAGGCCCTGTATCATCCCGTATATATAGACAACCTCAATGACGGCTTCTATGCTGCTTTTGAAAGTAATAAAATTAATGCAGAAACTTATATCGTAGCAGATAAAGAATATTTCACCATTAAAGAGCTGGTTAAAAGAATCGGCCTTTCAATGGGCAAAGAAGTTAAATTTATTCATTTGCCTTTCGCCCTCTTATACACATTGGCCTGTATATGCGAATTCATCTGCGTGCCGCTTAAAATTTCACCGCCTTTATTCAGGCGGAGAGCTGACTGGTACAGGCAGAACCGTGCCTTTAAGATTGATAAAGCCGTAAATGAATTAAATTATAATCCGAGGGTAGGAATTGATGAGGGATTAAAAAGAACGGCACAGTGGTATAAAGATAATAATTATCTTTAAAAATCAGGATAAATAAGAAAATAGGATAGATGGACCTGGCTAATAAATATTTTTAGTTATAATATTTTTGGTTTTATGCAAGCACGAAACATTTATAAAAACTATTAAGGAACCAACATAATGTGCGGAATTTGCGGTTTTAACTGGAACGATGAAAAACTTATTCAAAAAATGGTCCAAAAAATTCATCACAGGGGACCCGATGCCAATGGTATAAAGACTTTCCCTGCCTTTTCTCTTGGAAATGCCCGTCTGAGCATTATTGACCTCTCTGCAAGGGGCAATCAGCCGATGTCCGGCCGGGACGGAAAATTGTGGATAGTTTACAACGGTGAAGTTTATAATTTCCCGGAAATAAAAAAGGAACTCATTGCAAAAGGTTACAGATTTAATAGCAATACCGATACCGAGGTGGTTTTAAAAAGTTATGAAGAATATGGACCCGCCTGCCTTGAAAAATTTAACGGCATGTTTGCTTTCGCTATCTGGGATGAAGAAAAAAGAGAACTTTTCCTTGCCAGAGACAGGATAGGTATTAAACCGCTTTATTATTACTTAAAAGACGGCAAGTTTATTTTCGGTTCGGAAATAAAAAGTATCCTTGAAGCAGACTGCGTCAAAAAAGAGATAAATCTGCAGTCATTATATTATTATCTGGGTTATGAATTTGTCCCGGCTCCCGATACCATGTTTAAAAATATCCATAAACTCCGGCAGGGACATTATGCCATCTTCAAGAATGGCAGCCTGAAGATAGAGAAATATTGGGACCTGGAATTTCAACCTAAAATCTTCAATGAAGACGAGGCGGCGGACATGATTTTTTCCGCTCTTGAAAAATCCATACAGAGGCGCCTGATAAGCGATGTTCCGCTGGGAGTTTTCCTTTCCGGTGGGCTTGATTCCAGCACGGTAGTGGGTTTTGTTTCCAGATTGTATCCAAAGAAAGTACAGACTTTTTCAATCGGCTACAGAGACAAGACTTTTTCGGAACTCCCCTATGCTAAAGTAGTCTCTGATTTCTTTAACACGGAACATAACGTATTGATGATAGACCCTATCTCTCCGGAAGATATAGAAAAAAGTCTTTACCATCTGGATGAACCGATGACCGATCTCTCAACAATCCC
>CAYRJH010000062.1:0-4102 GCA_964424685.1 uncultured Actinomycetota bacterium
AGCGATATTATTAACCGGGATGAAATATTATAAAATAAAAAAGGATGCGATATCAATAAACAGGATATAATATCAATAAACGGGATGTAATTTGTAATGTTTTCAGGCATCAAGACACTTTTTTCATACAGGGAGCTTCTTTTCAGCCTCACAAAAAAGGAGCTAAAGGTAAAATACAGGGGTTCGGTTCTTGGATTCTTATGGTCGCTCCTGAACCCTATTTTAGTTATGCTTGTCTATTCCTTTGTATTTTCTATGGTCCTTGGTAGAGGCAGCGGAATCAAGGAATTTGCGATTTTTTTAATCTGTGCGTTATTGCCGTTTAATTTCCTGTCAAATTCTGTTAATTACGGCGCCAGCAGTATTATTGCAAACAGCAATCTTGTAAATAAGATTTATTTTCCAAGGGAGATTATCCCGTTATCTATTGTGCTTTCAAATCTTTTTAATTTCTTTCTTGAGCTTGTGGCTCTATTCATTGTGCTCGGGATTATGGGATATAAGTTTTATATTTATCTGTATCTTCTTCCAGTAGTGATATTTATACAGTTTTTCCTGGTAGTTGGAATGACTCTTTTAGTTTCGGCCTTAAATGTTTTCTTCAGGGACCTCCAGCATCTTATAACTATCATCATGATGGTATGGTTTTTTGGCACTCCTATTATTTATCCTTTAAGTATGGTCCCGGAAAAGTTCCAGTTTATTATTAAAATCAATCCGATGACTATATATGCATCATATTACCGTAATATTTTTTATTATGTAAAGTATCCTGAAGGTGGAGGCTTCCCTTCTGTACAGGAAACTTTGATTGCCCTGGGCATTACTCTATTAATATTTTTTATAGGATATTTTGTCTTTAAAAAACTGGAATACCGGTTTGCCGAGGAGATTTAACCGATAATTATTAACAGGAGTTTTAATATATGAAAAAAACCGCAAGAAATTACAGGGAAGACAGGATCAGGGATTCAGGTAATAATACAGCGGTAGAAGTTAATTCAGTATCTAAAAGATACAGGATTTACCATGAAAAAATCCCGAGCCTGAAGCAGACAATCCTTACACTGAGGCGCACCACCTATGAAGAATTCCTTGCCCTTGACAATATCTCATTTTCTGTAAGGCACGGCGAGACCTGCGGTATTATCGGTCCGAATGGTTCGGGAAAGAGTACCCTTCTTAAACTGATGGCAAAAATTATCTACCCGACATCCGGAGAGGTAATCATAAACGGGCCCCTTTCCGCGCTTCTGGAGCTCGGAGCCGGTTTTCATCCGGATCTAACCGGCAGGGAAAATATTTATATAAATGCGGCCATACTTGGAATGAAGAAAAGGGATGTGGACAGGAAATTAAACGATATTATAGAGTTTTCCGAGCTTGAGCGCTTTATAGATACGCCGGTAAAAAACTATTCATCGGGAATGTATATGAGACTCGGTTTTTCGGTAGCCGTCAACGTTAATCCTGATATCCTGCTTGTGGATGAAGTCCTGGCCGTAGGGGACCAGGCCTTTCAGGCAAAGTGTTATAAAGTAATATATGATTTTATGAAACAGGGCAAAACAATCATAATAGTTTCCCATGACCTTGATACTATTTCCGATTTATGCAGCAAGGTTATATTCTTAAGAGACGGAAAAATAATAGATATGGGAAAACCCCTGGACATAGTATCAAAATACAGGGCTCATATTGAAGAACTGGAGAAAAAAAGAATCATTGAACAGCAGAGAGCTGAAAGAAAGAAGATCTTTAAAACAGTAATTGAAGGCAACAGGAAAGTTATTGACGGGGAAGAAATAAGCAGATTGTCCCATTTAAGTATTGATGGGGAGACCATAAGCCGGTTTGGGTCGGGAGATGCAGAAATTACAGATATAAATCTTTTTGATAAGAGCGGAAATGAAATAAGTTACTGCAAATACGGGGATAGCGTAAAAGTTACTTATAAAGTATTGTTCAGAGAGAAAGTTGAAGAACCGGTATTCGGCATAAGGATAACGGACTACCGTGGTAATATTATTTATGGTACGAACTCGAGGCTAAATAAAATTAAAACCGGGACTTTTAATAAGAGTGATGGGGTATCGGTTACCTTTTCATTTAAAATAAGCTTAATGGGCGGGGAGTATTCCTTATCTCCTGCTGTTGGCTACAATGATAACAGGACCTACTGCGACTGGGTAAATGATATGTTCACAATAAATGTAATTCACAGGAATATAGCGGAAGGCCTGGCAGACCTTGACCCGGAAATAAGCATAGAAAAATAATTTTTTTAATTAAACCTTAAGTTTAAAGATTTAATTTTCCAAGCTTAATCTTTCCACTCTACATATCAAACCAGGCCTTATAAGCTTAAGTGTTAAGCTCTCCTTTTTTCCATCAGGCTCAGAATGAAAATTACTGCGCCTAACACTATTAGGATAATAGCCAGCAGCAGTGACGGTAATGGGATTGCCGGGATCAGTGCAAGTATTCCCAGAATAGCCACGATAATTCCTGCGATCATAAGCACAAGCTTACTCATTGTACCTCCTGTATTTTAAGATAATAATAGATACAATCTTAAAGTATGTATTAAAATTTATCAAGAGAAAAATGGATTTCTTTAAAAATTATTTTAAGTGGTTATTTGGTGAATACTCTTTAAATTGTATATAATATAAAAGGTTAATCAGGATAATTTAAGATAATTAAATACAAGAAATAATTATGAGGCAAATTCTCAGACGAAAAGCTACAATAGATAATATTTTAAAAGCAGCGGCAATATGTTTTAAAGAAAAAGGATATGAAAAAACCGATGTTGACCAGATTTGCAGGAAAGCCAATTTAACCAAAGGTGCCTTCTACCATCATTTTTCAAGTAAGCAGGAACTTTTTTTAAAAATGCTGGAACAGTGGGGGAAAAGAGTGGCCGGACAGCTTGATTTGAATGATTTTAAATCCGGGAATACCCTGGAGCTTCTTCTCGGCATTCCCGAAAAATTTAAACCAGCCTTTGAAGAGGTGGATAAACAGCTGCCAATTTTTTTAGAGTTATTTATTAAAGCTATCAATGATAAAGAATTAAATAAAATGGCGCTAAAATCATATAATGAATTTATAGTTTTTTTTAGGGGTATAATAAATAAAGGCATTAAGGAAGGTTCTATAAAAAAGGTTAATCCGGATGATGCAGCAAAAGTTCTTTTCGCACTGACTATAGGTATGCTGATGCAGGGCTTGCTGAATCCAGATGCTGGGGATTGGGTTGAGCTGGCAAAAAGAAGTATCTTGATGGTTTTAAAATGATGTTTTATAGAGTGGTAATGTTGTAATTTATAAAAGTAACTTACTTGTATGATATAATAAATTGATATGAATTTAGAAAGATTTGAAAGGTAAAAGAATGAAAAATTATAGATTTTCTATAATAATCGAAGAAGATTCAGAAGGATATTTTGCTTCCTGCCCTGAGCTCCAGGGTTGTTATACTCAGGGTGATACTTATGAGGAAGTGATAAAAAATATAAGGGATGCTATACGCCTCCATTTAGAGGATAGGATAAAATGCGGAGAAGAAATACCTCAGTCTGAGTCCGTAAGTTTAACCACGCTGGAAGTAGCAGTATGAATATAAAATTACCAAGGATTGCTGCTACTGATGCGATAAAAGTATTAGGAAAAATTGGATTTTTTCTGGTCAGGAAGAGTGGCAGTCATGAAATTTATAAGAATAAAAGGGGAAAACGAATTACTATACCTTACCATAGGAAGAAAGTTTTACATCCTAAAATCTTAAAAAGCATTTTAATTGATTCTGGTTTATCGATAGATGAATTCAATAAACTACTCAAGTGACGCGGCCTTATAATAAAGACTAATAGTTTTTTTGGCAGTCTTATCCCAGCTGAATTTTCTTGCGCGGGCAAGTGATTTTTCTTTTAGTGCCTCTTTTATATCTTTATTTTCAATAACATTTAAAACTCTGTTTCCGAGTTCATTCTCATCCCCGGCCCTTACAAGTATTCCGGAATTCCCTATTACCTCCTTAAGAGATGACGTATTTGTGGCTATTACCGGAAGGCCGCAGCTCATAGCCTCAAGCGGT
>CAYRJH010000063.1:0-3935 GCA_964424685.1 uncultured Actinomycetota bacterium
TATTTTTGTTTTATCCATAGCTTCATTAGCTGCAATAAAATCTTCTTTTCTTTCCGTCTCAAATCTTGAGATATAAGTATGTCTACCCATCATAACCATTTCCGATACAGTAAAGTCAAAACCCGTATTGGTATACTGTGGCACAACACCGACTATTTTTGCAGTATCCGCGGAACTTAATTTTTTAATATCCTTTCCCCTGATCTCGATTATTCCTTCATACTCAACCAGAACCCTGCTTATAATATCTACCAGCGTGCTCTTCCCCGCTCCGTTGGGACCAAGGATTGAAATAAAACTTCCTTCTTCAACGTTAAAACTTATATTGTCCAGAACTTTTCTATGATTATAAGAAAAGCTTAAATTCTTAACAGAGAGTATATTTTTTTCTTCTTTCATCTTATATAAGTCAAAATAAATTTTTAATTTAAAAAAACTTCTTTTTTTGATTTCACCAGTAAATAAAGAAAGAATGGGACCCCTATAATAGAAGTTATAATCCCTACAGGGATTTCTCTGGGCATAAGAACCGTTCTTGCCACAGTATCAGATATAAGAAGAACTATCCCTCCCGCAACAGCAGACGCGGGATATAATATCTTGTGATCCGGACCCACAATAAGCCTTAAAATATGCGGCGTCACAAGTCCCACAAACCCGATAATGCCGCTCATTGATACAGCAACCGCCGCTATAAGTGAAGCCATCACCAGTAATATTTTTTTTACTCTTTCAGTCTGCACTCCCAGCTGGACTGCCCTCTCATCTCCCAGGGATAGTATGTTTAAATCCCTCATAAAAAAACCTGAAAAGACGACCAGGATTGTAACCACAGGCGCAAGAATAAAAAAGTTATTCCATGAAGCGGAAGTCATTCCTCCCATAACCCAGAATACTATTTTGGCCATGTCATGAGTTTTAAAAATCATTATGAGGTAGGTCATCGCGCTCAACATGGCGCTGAGTGCAATTCCTGATAGAAGCAGGGTAATAACCGATACTTTTCCTTTGATTTTAGCAATATTGTAGACTAAAAAAGTGGTTGCAACAGCCCCAGATAATGCGAATACAGCAGTAGCTGAAATACCGGCCAGGCCCGCACCGCTAATAAATACAAGACCTATAGTCGCTCCAAACGCAGCCCCTGCTGAAACACCTATTACAAAAGGATCCGCCATGGGATTTCTAAATAACCCCTGGAAAATAACTCCGGCACTCGCAAGTGCTATTCCTACAAATATGGACAGGAATATCCGGGGCAGTCTTATTTGAGAAATGATAATAAAATTTTGATGCTCAATATAGCTGCTATTTACAAAATGATTAAACCCCGGTATAAAACTTAAGATTATAAGACCAGTATCCTTTAAGCTAATCCTGGCGGCACCTACTGAAGCTGCAATTACTACAAGAAGCATAAGGACTAGAAGTAATGCAAACACATATTTTAATGTTCTCTTTCCGGTTCCCATTATACCCATAATAATATCTTTAAGAATTTATACAAACTAAAAAGGTAAATAAAACTTATTTATTCTATTATTTCAAATTTTCCAAAAATCTCAGGATGAATCGCTTTTGATAACATCTGGAGCGCTTTAATAGAATTCTGGCTCGGACGGGAAACCGGATTATCCGGAATGAGGTAAACCCTGCCTTCAATTACTGCAGTTATGCTTGAGAATCTTGTGTCATTTATTATTACAGATGGATCCGCTGCAAGACTCACAGGAGCAATTATAATATCCGGATTTCTCTTTATCAAAGTTTCCACGCTGTATTCCGGCCAGCCGGTCAGGTTGTCTTCTGCCACTATATTGATTCCGCCTGATTTTTCAATCAGGTCGTTAATAAAAGTATCTGTCCCCGCGCTCATTAAAGGGTCGTTCCATACCTCGTAAAAAACTTTCGGTTTATCTTCACTACTTAAATCTTTAACCTTATCATGTATCTCTTCAACTTCTTCTTTCAGTTCCTTTACAAGTTTTTCCCCTCTGTCTTCAAGTCCGATTAATTTACTTATATTTGTTATTTCTTCATAAATACCTTCAATACCGTTTATGTTTATTACCCTGTAAATTTTAATTCCAAGTTCTTTGACTTTTTGATAATCATCCTCGGAACCCCCGGTTACTGCAATTAAAATATCAGGATTTAGCCTGGCTATTCTTTCAATATTTAATCCATAGGAATCCCCTGCACCTTCAAATCCTTCAGCCAGCGGGTCGCCTGCCCCCACACTATAACTATCAACCTCGACTACCCTGTCCATGGCACCAAGGCCGTCAATTATCTCAAGTGCGCTTGGCGCTATTACTATAATTTTTTCTGCGGGTGAAGCCAGTTCAATTACATTTCCTTCGGCATCAACTACCGCCGTGGATTCCTCCAGCGCTTTTACTTCAATTTCGCTCTTGCAGCCGGCCATAAGTACCGGTATCGCTGCAAGCAGTACAACCAGAATCACTGCCAGAGTCCGCATAACTTTACTTGCTCTTGCCTCCGTGCCTGCCATTACCATTTCTTCCTCCTTTGATATTTTTATAATAAATAAAAAACTCCCTGCCTCTTCAGGTGGGAGTTTTCTTTTTTTAAAAATGAAAAATCTCCCTCTTTCTTCCGAAGAGAGACAATCTATAAACTTGACACAGGTCTCCTGGCTTAAGGGACTTTACTCTCTGCCTTCCCGGCATATTCATTGCCAGTGGCTTTATTAGAGAGCACACACCCTATTACAGTGGCGGGACCGCTCCAGATTTTAACTGGATTCCCTGATTAGAAAAATAAGTTATATGACTTACTGTCTGGCTTTCTGGTATCTAATCTGTTTACATATAACCTATTATTTATTTTAGTACTTATTTCAAAAAAGCATTTTGATTTTACAAATCATAATATACTATATCTTATATTTTAATTGCAACTATTTTAAAAAATAAATGTAAACTGTATTAGAGCATTTTATTTTCTTCAAGCCATCTGAAAGTATCCTTAATTGATTCTTTAACCGGTCTCGGGTTATATCCCAGTTCCCGGCTGGCTTTCTCATGGCTGATATATGAATTGGATTGAAGGGTATTTATAGAATAAATAGTAAACCTTGGAGTTTTATTTGCTAATTTATAATACAGCGGAGAAATCATACCAGCTGCTTTTACCAGCCAGACAGGGACTTTATATTCAGGCAGCCTTACCCCGCTGATCCCGGAAAGTATTGCCATCATTTCATCCATAGTAACTCTCTCACCCGATAATATATAGCACTGTCCAGTTCTACCTTTTTCGGCTGCCAGAATAAGACCCTCTGCCACATCCCGGACATCAACAAAATCATAAGCTCCATTTAAAGTTATTTTCATCTTACTTCTGGCAAAATCAATAAATGTCCTGGTTATAAGCGATCCTCTAAAATCATAAGGACCCAAAACGCCAGTCGGGCATACCACTGTTGTATCCAGGCCATTACCGGCCGCTTCTATTACTTCCAGGCTTGCAAGAGCCTTTGATCTATCATATTCACCTCTTCTGCTGTTCAGGTCAAAGGGCATGCTTTCATCAATAATAATTCCCTCCGGTGGTTCTTTTAAAGCATGTATGCTGCTGGTGTAAACCAGCCGCCTGGCCCCGCATTCAAGGCAGGCGTTTATAACATTCCTTGTGCCTTCAAGATTGTTCCTGCGGATTAATTTTTTATCCCCGGGCATGATTGATATTGTAGCTGCAAGATGATATACAATATCCGCGCCCCTGAAAGCTTTTATCAGAGAATCCCTGTCCAGGATATCTCCTAGAACTTTTTCGATTTTAAGACCTTCCAGCGAAGATAAATTAGATGTACTGCGAATGAGGGTTCTTACTTTTTTATCCTTCTTAACTAACTCTCTGGTCAGTACATTTCCAATACATCCAGCTGCGCCTGTTACAACTTCCATAAA
>CAYRJH010000064.1:0-3883 GCA_964424685.1 uncultured Actinomycetota bacterium
GCTTCCATTGACATTAAAGGTATCTTATATAATGGTATGCCCAGCTTTTTAAATCTTTGTTTTAGCGGAAGCGTATTTATTTTTTTAATGCTCTCAATGCCTATATTGTTTATTTTATACTTCCTGATAAAATATGTATTTAATTTATCAATGGCAGCACTTGAATCAACCAGCGTCCCATCAAAATCAAAAATAACACTTTCAATCATCGATTTACCTCTTAAATTACCGTCTTATTATTTTTACTTAATTCATTGATTTTCAGTATTATATCATAAACATATCCTACATCATTAAAAAAAAACTTTATTTTTTTATTTGATTATTTCCTGGACTATAAACAATTGAAAACATTACTTTTATGTTTAACTTCATTAGCTTTACTTTAATATTACTGTTAAAATATCATCGATTTTAAATATGGCAGAGGATAAACATAACAACTTAAAAACTTATAATATAAATATATCCGGCATTGTCCAGGGAGTCGGATTCAGGCCTTTTATATACAGACTGGCCCGGAAATATAATCTGAATGGAACAGTAACCAACACCACCGAGGGCGTTACCATAATAATAAATATTCCGGATGAAGATACTGCAGAAAAATTTATTTCAGATATCAGATTGCTAAAACCCCAGGCCGCAACAATCGAAAATATAGAAGCAGAAGAGGCTGCTTTCCGGGAATTTAAAGATTTTAAAATAGGTAAAAGCAGGAAGACAGAAGAAAGGTTCCAGCTCGTATCTCCGGATATTGCTACCTGTGATCTCTGCATCAGCGATATAAAAAATAATGAGGATTTTCGCCGGTACTATTATCCTTTTACTAACTGTACCAACTGCGGGCCCAGATTTACCATAATAAAGAATATGCCCTACGATAGACCCAATACCACCATGAAAAAGTTTTTGATGTGTGAAGACTGCTCCGCAGAATACAATGACCCCGGGAACAGGAGATTTCATGCGCAGCCTAATGCATGTAAAAAATGCGGTCCCGAATTACTTCTTTTTGACAGAACCGGAAAAAAAATTGACTCCGGAGATGTTATCATCACCGCTTCGGACTTGCTGCGCTGTGGGAAAATAATTGCTTTGAAAAGCCTTGGAGGATTTCAGATTGCCTGCAGTGCACTTTCCGATAAAACTATCATGGAACTTAGAAAAAGGAAGAAAAGACCTGTAAAACCATTCGCGCTAATGATTAAAGACATCGAGTCTGTAAAAAAATACTTCCGGCCAAATGAAAAAGAAATAGAAAGTCTCACTTCACCCAGAGCTCCTATTGTCCTTCTTGAAAAAAATACAAAAAATTATCCGTTATCCCATTATGTCTCGCTTTATAACCGGTATGAAGGGGTAATGCTTCCATATACCCCATTGCATCATCTGATTTTTGATCATATCGATATACCGCTTATTATGACCAGCGGAAATATATCCGAAGAACCCATAGCCGCCGAAAATACAGAGGCGTTCGAGAAATTAGAAAACATCTGCGACTATTTTCTGATTCATGACCGTGATATTTATTCCAGGTTTGATGATTCTGTTATAAAGATAGTTGACGGAAGAGAGACGCTCATAAGAAGAGCCAGGGGATATTCGCCTTATCCGGTAAAACTAAAAGAAAATATTGGAAAACAGGTCATTTTTGCAGCAGGTGCCCATGAGAAAAATACCTTCTGCTTGCTGGTCAAAAACTATGCTGTCATAAGCCAGCATATCGGAGATCTTGATGATGAGCAGTCGCTTAAGTTTTACGATTCCACGTTCAACCATTACTTAAAACTTTTTAACATAAAAAAAATAAATATGGCAGCTTACGACAAACATCCTGCCTACGCTTCTACGAAATTTGCCGTAGGACTAGACAACGTACAAACCAGAATAGAAATCCAGCATCATAAGGCACATATTGCAAGTGTAATTGCCGAAAACAGTATAAATGGGAATTTGATAGGTTTTGCCTGGGATGGGACCGGATATGGCGACGACGGAAAGATTTGGGGCAGCGAAATATTCGAAGTAAAAAGGGATTTTAGTTTTATAAGAGTAGGTCATTTAAAAGAAAAGATTCTTCCCGGAGGAGAAATATCCATAAAAAAACCTTACCGGATGGCTGTCTCCTACCTGCATCATCTGTGGAAATCCAGTGGCAACAGCAAAGATAAATTTTACCGTTTTGTATATGATAATTTACCTTTTTATAAAAAAATAATATCGGTCGCCGAGATAGAAGCTATCGAAAAGCAGATGGAAACCGGATTTAATAGCCCCGTCACCACCAGTATGGGAAGATTCTTCGATGCGGTCAGCTCTGTCCTCGACTGTACCCATATATCAAGTTTCGAAGGCGAGGCAGCGATCCACCTTGAAATGACGGCTGATAATAAGGTTTGTGAGAAATACCTGTTAAAAGTTGATTATAAAGATGGGATGTATATAATAGATGATTATTATATTTTTTCCCGGATATTTGAAGAATTGCTAAAAAAAATACCTAAGAGTAAAATATCTGCCAAATTTCATAATACACTTGCAGGGGCTGTACTTGAAATCAGCAGCATTATAAGAAAAAAAAGTGGTATCTCGAAAGTTGCTTTAAGCGGTGGAGTTTTCCAGAATAACTACCTTTTAAACAAATGTTTTAATATATTAAAAAAGGAAGGTTTTGAGGTATACTCAAATTTTAAGGTCCCGGTAAATGACGGAGGTATTTCTCTGGGACAGAGTTACATTGCTGCCTTAGAGATTTTATCTTTAAAGAAAGGAGAGCTTGATTATGTGCCTGGCCATACCAGCCAAGATAATCAACATAAATAAAAACATAGCTGAAGTTGAAAGTCTTGGAGTAAAAAAAGAAATTGATATTTCTCTTACCCCTGATGTCAAAAAAGGAAATTTTGTTATAGTACATGCCGGATTTGCTATACAGATTATAGATAAAGAAGATGCAGTATCCATACAAAATTACTGGAAGGAATATTTAGGTGAAAAGTAACATTAAAGAACTGGTCGAATATTTAAATAATAATAAACCCGACCATAAGATAAATATAATGGAAGTCTGCGGGACTCACACCATGGCTATTTCCAGATATGGGTTGAGACAACTTATTCCTGAAACTATAAATCTTATAAGCGGACCTGGATGCCCGGTTTGTGTTACCCCTGCCGGCGATATAGACTGGATATTGGAGATAACGGAACAGCATAAAGTCTCCTTATTTACTTTCGGAGATATGCTCAGGGTGCCGGGAACGAGGTCCAGCCTTTACGATAAAAGATCGGAAGGCAGGGATATAAATATTTGTTATTCCCCTGCCGATGCCCTGGATTTTGCCAGAAATAACCCGGGGAGAAAAGTAATATTTATAGCCATTGGGTTTGAAACCACAGTACCCTTGACTTCATTAATCATAAAAAGAGCCTACCAGGAAAAAATCAATAATTTCTATATATATAATACCCATAAACTTATACCGGAAGCATTGGAACTTCTTCTTTTGGACAAAGAGGTAGAAATTGATGCCTTCTTATGCCCCGGTCATGTCTCTGCTATCATTGGAAGTGAACCTTATGATTTTATAGCAGAAGATTATCGTATACCCTGTGTCATAAGTGGTTTTGAACCTATGGATATACTGGAATCTATAGTAACCATAATCAGACAGATAAGTAAAGGCATATCAAAGGTTGAAATCCAGTATAGACGGGTAGTCAGAGAAGAAGGAAATCCTGCAGCATTAAAATCAATTTACGAAGTATTCGACAAATCGGATTCAGTATGGAGAGGTCTTGGGAATATTCCCGGAAGCGGTCTGAAGTTAAAAAAGAAATTTTTAAAATTCGATGCAAAGACTTATTTTCCGGTAAA
>CAYRJH010000065.1:0-3740 GCA_964424685.1 uncultured Actinomycetota bacterium
AATTTTTTATAATAAATATAATATTTTTAAAAAAAATGATATAATTACAGTTAAATTTATAAAAAAATATGTTTTTTGTATTTTTTTTACATTTTTTTATTATTTATAGACAGTGAGAGGTGACATTAATGAGAGAAATAGATTTATTTACAGAATTTTCCCGGAAAGCGGGGACTGAAATTGATCCAAAGGATATAAAGATAGATGATACTACTCTAAGAGATGGCGAGCAGACTGCGGGCGTTGTATTTGCCAATGAAGAAAAAATACATATAGCAAAGATGCTTGATAAAATAGGCGTTCACCAGATAGAGGCAGGAATACCCGCAATGGGCGGAGATGAGAAAGAAGCAATTAAAAAGATTGCTTCACTTGGCCTGAACTGCAGCATACTCGGGTGGAACAGGGCAGTTAAATCGGATATAGATGCTTCAGTTGAATGCGGTATTGATGCAGTGGCCATTTCCATATCTTCTTCTGATATACATATTGAACATAAGCTTAGAAAAAGCAGGGAATGGGTACTTGAAAATATTAAAACCTGCGTGGATTATGCCAAGGGATTTAATCTTTATGTCTCGGTAAATGCGGAAGATGCTTCGCGTTCCGATAGGGAATTTCTTTTATCATTTGCACGGACCGCAAGAGATGCCGGAGCAGACAGGTTGAGATATTGTGATACACTGGGCACCCTTGATCCTTTTGAGACCTTTATAAGAGTTAAAAACATAATTGATATTATTGGAATAGATGTAGAAATGCATACTCATAATGATTTTGGAATGGCCATTGCCAATGCCATAGCGGGTATTAAAGCCGGAGCGATTTATGTAAACACTACTATTAACGGGCTGGGTGAAAGAGCGGGTAACGCTGCATTTGAGGAGCTTGTTATGGCTCTTAAATATATCGAAGGAGTGGATATGGGATTCAATACTACTCTTTTCAGGGCGTTATCCGAGTATGTAGCAAGAGCCTCAGATAGAGTTCTTCCTACCTGGAAACCGATAGTAGGCGGAAACTTATTTGTTTATGAAGCTGAAAGTAGAGCTTCGGGAGTCCTGGTTAATCCCGAGACCTATGAATTATTTAATGAAGGTGAGGTTGGACTGGAGCGGAAAATAATACTGGGTAAATATTCGGGAGTAAATACCATAATTTATAAGTTAAATACACTCGGTATTAAAATCAACCGCAAAGAAGCGGAAGAACTGGCGGAAATCATAAGAGATAAAACGGCAACTCTTAAAAGAGCTCTTTTTGATAGTGAAATAATTGAAACTTATGAATCTTATAAAAGTAAGTCAGGTGCAAGTAAAGTGGAAAAAGCTGTTAAGAAGGGGGAAAAGTAATGGCTAAAGCAAAGAGTAAAAGACATATAAATATAATTGATACTACTTTGAGAAATGGGGAACAGACGGCAGGAGTAGTTTTTTCCAAACATGAAAAGATAAGGATAGCTAAAATGCTTGATGAGATAGGTGTTCCTGAAATTGAGATAGGCACTCCATCCCTTGGAGCTGTAGAAAGGGAGATAATTAAGGAAATTCTAAAGGATGATTTTAATTCCAGGCTGTTTGTATATTGTGAGGCCGAACCGCAAAATATAGAATATGCAGTTAAGTGCGGGGCAAAAAATGTGATTATCAATATTTCTACTTCCGATATACATATCAAGGAAAAATATAAGAAAAATAAAACATGGGTTATAAATAAACTGAGAGAGGCGATGAAAACTGCCCACCAAAATGGATTGGACTTTATAGTCAGTGCCGAAGATGCTACACGTACCGATCTCGGGTTCTTATTAAAATTAATATCTATTGCCGGGAAAAAAGGTGCATATAGATTCAGGATCTGTGATACTGTAAGCAGGCTGGATCCTTTCAGGACATTTTTGCTAATAAGCACTATTTCAAGCGCTACGGATATCCCGATAGAAGTATATAATCATAACGATTTCGGGATGGCCACTGCCAACGGGATGGCAGCAATAAGAGGCGGCGCCTCGAGCCTGGTGGTCAGTGTGGGCGGACTGGGCGAAGGAACCGGCAATGCTGCAATGGAGGAAATTATAATGGCCTTAAGGTATCTGGAAAACATAGAACTGGGTATAGAAACATCAAGATTCAGGGAAATTGCTGAATATGTGGCAAGAGCTTCATCAAGGGCTGTTCCTGTATGGAAGGCAATTGTGGGCACGAATGTATTTGCTCATGAATCGGGTATACATGCGGATGGTGTTATAAAAAATCCTAAAAATTACGAGGTATTTAACCCGAGTGAAGTGGGTTTAACAAGACAGATTGTTGTAGGCAAGCACTCGGGCTCGCATACGATTTTGCATAAATTTAAAGAATTTAATATAGAACTTACCGACAAACAGGCAAACGATATACTGGCCCTGGCAAGGGATATGTCCGTAGATCTTAAGAGAACTCTTTTTGATAAAGAGCTTGTTTATATTTACAATGAATATATAAAGAAGAACAAAAGTAAAAAAGAAGAACCGGAAACCGATGAGTAAGACAGGAGGTTTTATTGGATAAAACAATTTCCGAGAAAATAATAAGCGAACATGCCGGCAGGGAACTTAAAGCAGGCGATATTGCAGTGGTTGATGTAGATGTAGTTATGTCACAGGACGGAACGGGGCCCCTGGCAGTCAGCCAGCTTAAGAGAATGGGTTTTAGCGGAGTAAAAAAACAAAAAAAATCTATTTTTTTTATTGACCATGCAGCGCCCAGCCGCGACAAAGAGTTTTCCAACTCCCACACCGTATTAAGGGATTTTGCGGCACAGGCAGGAGCAGTGATAAGCGATGTAGGAAAAGGAATATGCCACCAGATTCTCGTTGAATCATATGCCTGTCCGGGCGATATTGTTATCGGAGGAGATTCCCACACCTGTACTTCAGGAGCGCTGGGAGCTTTTGCGACAGGAATGGGATCCACGGATATTGCGGTAGGATACGCTCTGGCAAAAACCTGGCTTATGGTTCCGGAGACAATAAAGATAAATTTTAACGCGAAGATAAATAAAGGGGTGTTTGCAAAAGATTTAATTATTTATTTGATTGGAAAAATTACTTCGGACGGCGCAACCTATAAGTCTTTAGAGTTTGGCGGTGAACTTTTAGAAAAATTTAGCATTGATGACAGGTTCACCATTTCAAATATGGCAGTTGAAGCAGGAGCAAAAACAGGCATATTTCCATCTGATAATGTTACCCTGGAGTATTTAAAAAACCAGGGGCGGGGAAATTGTTTCAGGGAAATATATCCGGACAAAAGTGCAGTTTATGAAAAGACTTTAGATATTAATTGTTCCGTTATTGAACCTATGGTTTCCCAGCCCCATACTGTGGACAATGCTTTACCGGTAAGCTCACTGGAGAAAATTAAAATTGACCAGGTATTTATAGGGACCTGTACCAATGGAAGATTTAGCGATTTGAAAATAGCGGCCGGAATAC
Source organism: uncultured Actinomycetota bacterium (assembly GCA_964424685.1). Lineage (GTDB taxonomy): Bacteria > Actinomycetota > Humimicrobiia > Humimicrobiales > Humimicrobiaceae > JAQVEM01. Next base: position 3,476 of record CAYRJH010000065.1, read on the forward strand.
TTAAAGGTAAAAAAGTGGCAGACGGGGTAAGACTTATTGTTGTCCCTGCCTCAAAGGATGTGTATATTAAAGCAATAAAAGAAGGTGTTATGGAGACGCTGGTAGAAAGCGGAGCAGCGGTACAATCCCCGGGTTGCGGTCCCTGCGTGGGGATACATCAGGGGGTACTCGGCAATGGAGAGGTATGTCTTTCCACCCAGAACAGAAACTTTAAGGGAAGAATGGGAAATCCCGATTCTTTTATTTATTTATGTTCTCCTGCGAC
>CAYRJH010000066.1:0-3730 GCA_964424685.1 uncultured Actinomycetota bacterium
TTAATTGCCGATGTAGCTCAACTGGTAGAGCAGCTCATTCGTAATGAGCAGGTTACCGGTTCAAGTCCGGTCGTCGGCTCCAGTAAAAATTGAAAGAGCAGCTATTGATAATAAGTATTCTAAAACAAAGAATCCATGACTACATAAGGGATCTAACCGAAGATAAGCCCGGCTTAAATAATCTTGCTGTTGAAGAGCCAAAAAACGAGGAATTCGGCGACCTTTCGACAAATGCTTCTATGGTGCTTGCCCCTGTCCTGAAAGAAAAACCAATGGAAATTGCCGAAAAACTAAAAAAGGAATTAATTTCTAAATTTGAACAGGTAGAGGATATAAGTATTGTTAAACCGGGATTTATTAATTTCAATCTGAAAGATGTTTTTATAAAAAGAGCTCTTCAGGAAATTATAACGGAAAAAGAAAAATTCGGATTTAATCAGAGCGGTAAGGGGAAAAGTATACAGCTGGAATATGTAAGCTCGAATCCTACAGGCAATCTCCACGTAGGGCACGGCAGGTGGGGAGCGCTTGGAGACAGCCTGGCAAATATCTACGATGCCAGCGGATATGAAGTAGCAAGGGAATATTATGTTAATGATTACGGCACACAGGCAGAAAAATTCAGCGAATGCGCGGAGTCCATTTATTTAAGGCATTTCGGCAGGAATACTTCTTACCCCGAAGATGGATATCCTTTAAAAACGGTAACGGCCGTAGTTGAAAGACTAATAGAAAGTTATGATGACCAATTTATTATTGAGAAAAATGGGGAAAAACATGTAGACAGCAAGCTCTTTAAAAAAGAAATAATTAAAACAATGGTTTCATATATAAGTGAGACGCTGGCTTTAATGGGTGTGGAATATGACTGCTGGTTTTATGAAAGCAGTCTTTATGAAAATTCAAACTTTCAGAATGTAACTGAAGATTTAAAAACCAGGGATGTTGTTTACTCAAAAGACGGGGCAATGTGGTTCAGGACTTCCGATTATGCAGATGACAAGGACAGGGTGATAATAAGGAAGGACGGAAACCCTTCTTATTTCGCTTCGGATATATTGTATCTCATAAACAAGGTAAAAAGAGGTTATGATAAACTGCTCTACATCCTGGGAGCGGACCATCATGGTTATGTGGATAGACTGAAGGCAATAGGTAAGGCCCTGGGGCTGGGAGAGGATAGAATAGTTATAATAATAGGCCAGCTTGTAAAAATAGTGGATGAAGGTCAGGCGCTTAAAATGTCGAGAAGGAAGGGCAAACTGTATGATTTAAGAGGCCTGGTAGAGGAAGTAGGAAAAGATGCGGTAAGGTACTTTTTCAGTATGAATTCATTTGATACTCCCATGGACTTTGATATAAATCTTGCGAAACAAAAATCAAACCAGAACCCGGTTTTTTATGTACAATATGCCCATGCCAGGATTGAGAGTATTATTAAAAAGATAAGGGAAGCCAGTCCGGAAAATCAGGTTCTGGATGGCTTTTCCATTGATAATTTTTCTTTTGATAAGGTTGATACGTCAAAATTAGTGTTTAAGAGCAAAAGTGAGAGAAAGCTTGCAAAGATAATGATTTTATACCCGGATGTGGTTTATACAAGCTGCAGGAATAATGCTCCGCATCTTATTACCCAGTATTTATACAGGCTGGCATCTGAATTTCATTATTTTTACAATAACTTCAGGGTTGTAAATGACAGCGAGGATAAGGCAGCTATAGATATGGACAGGCTTGTTTTAATTCTGCTGGTAAGACAGGTACTGCAAAACGCCTTAAAACTTCTTAATGTAAGCGCCCCGGAGAAAATGTAGGGAAAAATGCGGGGTAAAAAATACATCTTGATTAATATTTAATTAAATAATTTAATTAGTCTAATAACCTGACTGGTTTTATAATCTGACATATGATGTGAATATGCGGTATTATATATGAGGGTCTAATGAGTAAAAAGAGAGGACAAAATGATACTTCCGGAAAATTCAAAAATTAATGATAAGGGGCATCTGGTAATTGGCGGAAATGATGTTGTGGAGCTAAAGGAAAAGTACGGGACCCCGTTATATATTGTAGATATTGCCGCGATAAAAAATCAATGCCGGAGCTATAAAAAGAATTTTAGCTTTTCCGGGCTGGATATTGAAATTATTTACGCTGCCAAAGCATTTATCTGTACTGCGATGTGCCAGCTTATGGAAAAGGAAGGCTTTGGCCTGGACACGTCAACGGGCGGAGAACTTTTTGTTGCACTTAATAGCGGTTTTCCTGCCGGAAGGATCTATTTTCACGGAAATAATAAATCTGTAGAAGAGGTAAAGTACGGGCTGGAAAATAAAGTCGGCCACTTTATGGTTGATAATTTTACGGAGCTTGAAACACTGGGAAAATTATGCGGCGGAAGTAACAAAAGGCAAAAAATCATGTTAAGGATTAATCCGGGAATCAAGGCAGATACTCATGAATATATCCAGACCGGAAAAACAGATTCAAAATTTGGTTTCGGCATACATAATAATGCGGCCCTTGAAGCCGTAAAAAGAGTAAAACAGTACGGCGGGCTCGAGCTTGCCGGTATTAATGTCCATATAGGGTCACAGATATTTAACCTCACATGTTATGACAGATTGATAGAGGTTTTGATGAGCTTCATAAGAGAAGCCAGCGATAAGCTTAATATGCAAATAACAGGCATGGACATCGGAGGCGGATTGGGAATAAAATATACTCCCGATGACAGGCCTTTAAATATAGAAGACCTGGCCGGAACGGTCAATAACGCAATAGTAAAGTACAGGAAGAAATTTAATATCAGGCTGGACAGGTTATATATTGAACCGGGGAGGTCTATTATAGGGAATGCCGGCATAACCCTTTATAAAGCCGGTGCCGTTAAAGAGATAAACGGCTCCAAAAAATATATTTTGGTAGATGGCGGTATGTCTGATAATATAAGGCCAATGCTGTACCAGGCCAGATACAGCGCATATATTGCAAACAGGATGGGAGACAGCAAAGATACAGATACCGGCGAAACTGATAAAATTCAATATTCAATAGTCGGAAAACATTGTGAGAGCGATGTGATAATTAAGGATATAAGACTGCCGGTCGTATCCGGCGGAGATCTAATAGCCGTAGCGGCAACAGGCGCTTACTGTTATTCCCTGTCAAGCAATTATAACTGCCAGCCAAAAAGCGCCGTGGTTGCCGTAGAAGACGGAAAAAGCTGGATCTGGGTAAGAAGACAGGCATATGAGGATTTAGTGAGAGGAGATGCTGGATTATATGAAAAGTGAAAATAAAAAAATAAGAAAGAGTAAAAATCCGGATAATGACTATATGAATAATAAAGATTTGGGGAACAATTTAGAGAATATTAATGTCGGTATACTCGGGTTTGGATATATCGCAAGCGGTGTTTTTTCGCTCATGCAAAAGCAGAAAGATTACATCGCAAAGAAAATAAAGAAAAACATTAATGTCACAAGAATAGCGGAAAAAGACAAAAAAAAAGTAGAGAATTCTATTTTAAAGGAATTTAAGGAAGTAAAGGTAACCGGTGATGCCAGTGACGTCATTAATGATGAAAATATTGATATTGTTGTGGAGCTTATCGGCGGCATAGACCCTGCCTATGATTATATCTATAGGGCCCTGAATTCAGGGAAATATGTCGTAACCGCAAATAAGGACCTTATGGCTAACAGGGGCGGGGATCTTCTTGAAGCGG
>CAYRJH010000067.1:0-3526 GCA_964424685.1 uncultured Actinomycetota bacterium
TTAATCCTACCGTGGTATAGATTACATCATCAGGATAAAAACTTTCAGTAATACCTGTGGGCTTATTTGACTCATCTATCCCGCGGGACAATATTACACCGGTTATTTCCATTGCAGATACTTCAATAATAAAACCGGCACTGCTTATTAACTGCCCGTTATGATAAAAATCAACTTTATAATTTCCCGGTTTCCCTATGATACCTGCTTCATCATCCGGGGTCAGACAATATGAAAGGTAACCTTCCAAATAACCTCTGCTATCTTTAGAAAATTTATCGGTAGATTCCGCAATTACTTCTCCTGTATCTTCATTTGTCCATACAAACTTCCATGAATCCCGGGCTTTTATTCCTGATACTTCTATTACTGCAAAAATCTTTACTGCATCAATATCAAAACTATTCTTAATTTCAGCAGGTGCAAAAGTAATCGTATCTATTTCCCCACATATTGTTAACTCGCCAAAACTAAGCTTGTGTATACAGGAAGAGCAGATAAAAATAGGCAAAAGCAAAATAACAAAGACAAGTAGATATGCCAGTATTTTTAATAATATCCTATTTTTCATTTTTAATTTTTTATTTTAAGAATTTTTTTTAAAATTGATGCATTATTAATATTTAGTTAATGTTTAAACAATTTTTGCTAAAACCTAAGAGGGCTGTCCCTTATTGGGCACCACACAGATTATACTCATTCCGTTTTCTCCGGCCTGAAATTGGTGCAGTTCGGAGGGTTCTACATAAATAAAATCATCTTTTTCAATCTCAATCTTCTCTTCTTTTTTTAATACAAAACCTCCGCCGCTTATAATATATGCTTCATGTTCCCAGTCATGCTGATGCCTGGGAGTATATCCGCCGGGACTTATTTCAAAAAGTCTCATCGCAAAAGTTGGCGTCCCATCCTTTACCGTCAGCATCGGGTAAAATAAAATACCGCTTGATTTATCATCTTCCATAATTAAGGGACTATACTCTTTTTTCTTTTTTATTATCATTTATGCTCCTTTTATAATTCTTATTACTATTGAAATGTTAAAAATAAAAAGAATAAAACTTACATTAGATTTTATAATTTAATGGATTAAAAGACTATTGAAATATTCAATCATGCACAACATATCCCTCGTCATTATATACTCGTTGTAGGTTATGATGATGAAAAAGAGCAGATTTATATTCATGATTGCACTTTTCATGGTATCCAGAGTATATCTTATCAGGAATTTGAGAAATCTCTGATTTAATTATGAAAGTTGCAGATATTGAAGAAGAAGCTTGTAAACTTATTAAAACATAAGAATAATAATTACTGGAATTTTAAAATTATTATTATCTGTGTTATTTCATTTAAACTATTTTAACTGACATAATATATCACTCAAACTGACTTCAGCATATGCTATGCTGGTATCAGCCGCACCGTAATATATCTTGACTTTACCTTCTTCATATATGGCACCGCAAGTAAAGACCACACCGCCAAAGAAACCATTAAGCTCATAATCCATTTCAGGCTTAATTACCGGTTCACTACTTCTGGCTATTATTTCCCAGGGCTTTTCAACATCCAGAAGTACCGCTCCAAGACAGTACCGGTTAGTCTCTGATACGCCGTGATAAATCTCCATCCAGCCTTCCTCTATCCTAAAGGGAACGGCACCGCTGCCTATCCTTGAACTATCCCAGTATCCTTTCCTGGTACCCATAAGTCTCATATGATTACCCCAGCACATAAGGTCAGGTGAACAGGATATCCACATATCGTTTACACCAAATTCATTAGATGCCGGGCGGCTAAGGGCATAGTAGTTATCTTTTATCTTTTCAGGAAAGATTGCCACATCTTTATTATCAGGCATAAAAATTACACCGTGTCTTGTAAATGTCTTAAAGTCAGCTGTAGACGCAAGACAGGTAGTTATCCCCGTTATATCTGATACTGCGCTGTAACTTATATAATACCTTCCGTTAATATAAGTTATTCTTGGGTCTTCCAGGCCAAACCTTTCGTACTTATTTCCCGGAAATAGGGCAGGCTCTTTATCTATATCAAAATCAATGCCGTTTTTACTCCTTGCAATCCTTAAATGAGAAATTGATGTAAGGTAATCACCGGAGGTTGTCCTTAAAAATCTGGGGTCAGAAAAATCAACGGAAGAATCATTTTTATTAAATTTCTTTACTGAAATATTACCTGTTTCTAAATCAAGCAGAGGTACGGGTATCTCCCTATTATTGCTGACCGGTTTTTCGGCAACTCTCATAAGAATTAAAACCTCACCGTTAAACCCTGTAACACCGCAGTTAAAAACACCTGCTACTTTAAAATCCGGCCTTGACGGTTTTACATCTGCCGGTTTTATTATCGGATTTTTTTTTGACCTGGATATTCTCATATAATCATATGGCTATTTAATAAAGCAGGATTTATAAAAAATATATCAAAATACTTTTATATAATAATCAGTCATAGACTAACTTTTGAGAAATTCCTTTAATGCCCTGTTTCTTTTCGCGCTTCGTAATTTATTAAGAGTTTTAAATTCTATTTGTCTGATTCTTTCTCTGGTAACACCGAATTCTCTTCCAACTTCTTCCAATGTTCTTGGCTGACCGTCATTGATGCCAAATCTTAATTCTAAAATTTTTCTTTCTCTATAATCCAGAGTATTAAGAGTTTCTTTTAGCTTATCCTGCAGCATTTTAAAAGATGCTGCATCGGAAGGCGCTTCAACTTCCGAATCCTCTATGAAGTCTCCCAGATGGCTGTCCTCTTCTTCTCCAATCGGGGTTTCAAATGAAATAGGGTGCTGGCTTATTTTGATTATTTCTCTTACCTTGCCGGGAGTAAAATCTATTTTCTTTGATATCTCTTCAGGCGAAGGATTTCTGCCAAGTTCCTGAAGCAGTTGTCTTTGAGCTCTGATTAATTTATTAATGTTCTCTATCATATGGACCGGTATTCTGATAGTCCTGGCCTGATCAGCCATAGCCCTTGTGATAGCCTGTCTTATCCACCAGGTTGCATATGTGGAAAATTTAAAACCTTTTCTGTAATCAAATTTTTCTACTGCTCTTATAAGTCCAAGATTGCCTTCCTGTATGAGATCCAGAAATAGCATGCCTCTTACAATATACCTTTTGGCTATACTTACCACCAGCCTAAGGTTTGCTTCTACCAGCAACTGCCTTGCTGCTATATCCCCTGCTTCAATTCTCTTTGCCAGCTGCACTTCTTCATAACCGGATAGCAATCTTATCTTGCCGATCTCCTTAAAATACATTCTAACGGGATCATTTACAGAAGATTTAAATGAAAAATCCAGTTTCTCTTTTGATAGAGCTTCGTCTTCTTTACTATCTTGAATTCCAGTATCTGTATTTTTATTTTCCTCGCCGACAATATCTATTCCCAGATTTTCTATAACATCAAAGATATTCTCAACCTGATCTCTGGATAACTCTATATCTGAAAGTGTTTCAGTTATTTCTTCCAATGTAAGCAAGCCGTCTACTTT
>CAYRJH010000068.1:0-3077 GCA_964424685.1 uncultured Actinomycetota bacterium
AGAGGGACACATCAAAGAAACGACTTTCCGCAAAGAGATGACAAAAAATGGAAAAAACATATAATACTAAAGCAAAATAAAGTATATTCTGAAAATACTTAAAATTTCAGGGTAATAATGAAAAATAAAATTTTAAAAAATGAAGTTATAGATATCATAAGGGGAGCCATCTCCGAAGATTTAAACGGTTCCGGTGATATTACATCCCGGTATCTTATTCCCCCCGATAAAAACTTATTTTCATATATTATATGCAAGGAAACCGGAGGTGCCGTATTAAGCGGCCTTGATATCGCAATTTTCACTTTAGAAGAAATTGACAGCAGTGTAAAAGTCGACAGATTAAAAAATGACGGAGACAGGCTGGAGCATATGAACAAAATCTGCAATATAAGCGGGCCGGCTTTATCGATTTTAAAGGCCGAAAGAACATGCCTTAATTTTATTCAGCACATGTCGGGTATCGCCACACTTACCGCTAAATTTGTTAAGATTGCCGGACCGTACAGAGTAAAAATCAAAGATACCAGGAAAACAAAACCAACCTTGCGTAAAATTGAAAAATATGCGGTACTGTGCGGCGGCGGCTTCAATCATCGTTTCGGCCTTTTTGACGGAATACTTATAAAAGATAACCACATAACTGCTGCAGGGGGAATTACAAAAGCTATTGAAAGCATAAGAGTAAGTGCGCCTTCAACCTTAGAAATCGAAGTAGAGGTCAGGGACTTCAGGCAGCTTGATGAGGCAATAGCCGCAAGAGTTGATATTATAATGCTTGATAATATGAGTACCGGCGAGATGACAGAAGCAGTTAAAATAATAAGAGAAAGAAGAGGCAGCTCCTGCCTAATAGAAGCTTCCGGAAATATTGATCTTGAGAATCTTGAAGAAATATGTAAAACAGGAGTTGACATAATATCGGCCGGGGCAATAACGCACTCCGCACCGGCCATCGATTTTTCCATGGAATTTGAACTTGACTCTTAACAGCTGAATCTTTATATTTAATTTAAAGCATTCTTTAAATTTTATTAAAGAAAATATTCTTCATATGTTGTAATTAAAATAAATAGTTTTATAATTAGGGAAATTTACGATACTTAATTGTAAATATAAAGAGGTTGAATTTTGGATAAAGAACCCGGACAACGGCAAAAGTTATTAATTAATTTACCTTTTTTAAAAATGGGGGTAAATAAAAGGCATGCAAACCTTTTATTTACTGTAATGTAAAAACGATTTTATAACCTCCGTTTTTTAAAAAGGATAGAACGGAGGTTGTAATGCATAAAATATCATTCCCTAAGTTCATCAGTGCAATTACAACAGCCCTACTTTCAGACTTTTCTAAAGAAACCAAAATTAAAAAATCCATGCAGTCATGCATTTTTACTGTTTCATTTAAGATATTTTCCCTATTTAACCATTTTAAGAAATTTATACGCATATGCCAGTTAAATAAACATTAATATATCGCTCAATATATGGAGAGGAGGAGTGTGGAATGTTAAGTTATGAAGAATATGAAATATTGGAAAATATTAATGAATTGATTGAAAAAAAAGACTGGAAAGAAATAAAAAAAAGGCTTGCAAACCTCCCCGCTTCGGATATTGCTTATATATTTGAAAATTCTGGCAGTGAAACAGAGTTGCTATTATTCCGCCTCCTTCCCAATGAGAAAGCAGCAAAAGTTTTTTCCGAACTCGAAATAGATGAGCAGGAATCGATTTTAAAAAATATCGGAAATGAAAAAGTAAAACAGCTCATCCTGGAGCTCCCTCCGGATGACAGGACCGAGATTTTTGGTGACCTTCCCGGAAATATTACCCAAAAATTATTAAATATCCTGCCGCCTGCCGAACGTAAGGAGGCTCTGTCACTTCTCTGCTATTCAGAAGAAAGTGTCGGAAGAATAATGACACCGGACTATATAGCTGTTAAATCAGAATGGACAATAGAAAAAGCATTAAATCACATAAGAGAACTTGGCAAAGATGCTGAAACTGTGAATATGATTTATGTTGTTGACAATAAATGGCACCTGATTGACAGCCTGCCAATCAGAAAATTTATTCTGGCTGATCCCGGAGATAGTATCGAGTCAATAATGGATTATAAATTCATTTCCATTTCTGCATATGAAGACCAGGAGGAAGCAGCAAAAAAAATTCAAAAATATAACCTCGTAGCTCTGCCTGTGGTGGACAAGGAGGGCGTACTTATGGGTATAGTAACGATTGACGATATCCTGGATGTACTGGAAGAAGAAACAACAGAAGATTTCCACAAAGGTGCCGCAGTTTCCCCGGTTGGTATAAACTATACCACTGCATCACCATGGATGCTCTATACAAAAAGAGTTTTGTGGCTTGCAATACTTCTTGTAACAGGATTTATATCTTCTACAATAGTGGCCCATTTTAAAGTTACTCTTGAATCAGTTATTGCCCTGGCGTTTTTTATACCAGTCCTGATAGATACAGGAGGTAATACATCAACACAATCTGCAACTCTTATTATCCGTGCAATATCAACAGGCGACCTTACCCTGCGGAAATGGTTCTCGGTTGTAAAGAAAGAACTGATAATAGGTATTTTCCTGGGTATATCTATCGGGGGTATTTTTTTTCTGAGAAGTTTTTTATTCAAAGATGGCATTCAGCTGGCATTGACTCTCGGACTTTCAACTTTAAGCATAATAATAGTAGCCAATCTTATTGGCGCAATGCTTCCAATAATTCTCACAAAGCTAAAATTAGATCCTGCTATTATAAGCAGCCCGCTGCTTACTACAATAATTGACTCTTTAGGGCTACTGATTTACTTTTATATAGCGCATCTTATTTATAACCTATAGCGCTCTTAATTACGCTTATATGCTAGATCTTAACTTTTACTGATTCTTTTAAAGATTTATTTACTGCTTCCAGAATCTTAAGGTCGTACAGCGCTTTTTCCGATGTATAATACGGTCTTGAATTTTTCTCCAGGCAATCAACAAAATCTTCCCACATTTTATAATATGGATCTATATCTTTCATTTCCACTACATCTGTCCTGCCGTTATTCTC